>NZ_JBHGXH010000310.1:0-2938 GCF_041936445.1 Candidatus Darwinibacter acetoxidans
CGCGGCAGAGGTAGGCGGCGGCCCCGCCCCGGGGAGCGGTCATGGGTTCAATAAACGGAACAAGCGCGGCGACCTCTTCTCCTTCGAGGCCGGACGGGTGGAAGAGAAGCACAATATTCGGGTGAAAAGAGCGGCGCACCAGGGCAGCCATTTTCCCCACTTCAGCCGAACCGGCTTCACCGGTGATAACCAGCTCCGCCGAAGGCCCGAGGGCAAAATCGAGAGCCGAAAGCATAAAAGTAAAAGCCGCCGGGGAGCCCCCCAGATCGCCGCTGAAAGCGCGGATGATCGTCTCGCCGCGTTCCCACCAGTCCTGGCGCCCGGTCAGCCGGCCCAGTTTCAGCAAGTTCAGAGCCGCCACCGAGTTGCCCGAAGGGATGACCCCGTCGTAGGCATCGGCATAGGGCGGCAGATCTTCGGCGCGGTCGATGCCCGCATATTGCAGCGCGCCGCCGGGTCCCGCAAACAGCTCCAGCATCGATTCGCTCAGCGTCAGAGCCCACCGCAGGTGAGCAGCGTTAAATGTGGCCCGGTAGAGTTCCAGCAGCCCCCAGGCCAGGCAGGCGTAATCATCGAGATAAGCCGGAACGGCCGCTTCGCCGTCGCGGTAGCGCCTTAGAAGCCGCCCGCCGGGAGCAATCATCTTCTCCCTGATGAAAGCGGCAGCGCTTGCCGCGGCCTCCGCGTAACGCGCCTCCTCGAGCACTGCCGCCCCGCGGGCCAGGGCGGCGATGGCCATTCCGTTCCAGGCAGCCAGGATCTTGTCATCCCGGAAGGGGGGCTCCCTCCTGCCGCGAACTGCGCGCAGCCGCTCCCTCGAGTCATCGATGAGCTCCTGCAGCGCCAAAGGGTCCAATCCTTTCGCCGCCGCAAATTGCTCATGCTTGTACGGGCGGTGCAGTATGCTGCGGCCTCTTTCAAAGTTGCCCCTTTCCGTGACTCCGAAGTATTCCGCAACCAGCCGGCCCCTCTCTTCACCGAGAACCCCGGCCATTTCTGCGGGAGTCCAGAGATAGAAAAGACCCTCCTCACCCTCAGTGTCGGCGTCTTCTGCTGCACAGAAGCCTCCCTCAGTCGCGCGCAGGTCCCGCAGCAGGTATTCAAAGACGGCCCGGGCGGCAGCGGCTAATTCTTCATCCCCGGTGGCCTGGTAGGCTTCAAGGTAAGTAATGGCCAGCAGCGCCTGGTCGTATAGCATCTTCTCGAAATGCGGCACCAGCCAGCGCTCATCGGTGGAGTAGCGGTGGAATCCGTAGCCGAGCTGATCGAAGATGCCGCCCCGGACCATGCTTTTCAAGGTGGCGGCAACCATCTGCAGCGCCTTCACCTCTCCGGTGCGCTTCCAGTAGCGCAGCAGGAAGCTCAACCGGTGAGGCAAGGGGAATTTGGGCGCGCCGCCAAATCCGCCGTATTGCTCATCAAAACTCTCCCGCAGCCGCCGGTAAGCGGCGTCAAGGACTTCGGCCCCGAGCAGAGCCTCTCCGCCTCCTCCCCGGCCCTGCGCCGCCACTGCCTGCAGCAGCTGCTCTCCTGCTTCGATCGCCTGCTCCCGCTGCCCCTTCCACAGCGAGGCCAGCCGGGGCAGCAGCTCCATCAAGCCGGTAATCCCATAGCGGGAGCGCTTGGGGAAATAGGTGCCGGCAAAGAAAGGCTTCTTGCCGGGGGTTAACAAAACCGTCAGCGGCCATCCGCCACTTCCGGTCAGCGCCTGGCAGGCGTCCATGTAGATCTGGTCCAGGTCCGGGCGCTCCTCCCGGTCCACCTTGACGCTGACAAAGTGCTCGTTCAGCAGCGCCGCCACCTCGGTATCCTCGAAACACTCCCGCGCCATAACGTGGCACCAGTGGCAGGTGCTGTAGCCGATGCTTAAAAAGACAGGTTTGTCTTCTTTTTGAGCCCTGTCAAAGGCCTCTTCGCCCCAGGGATACCAATCCACGGGGTTATGGGCGTGCTGCAGCAAATAGGGCGATTTCTCATTAATTAACCTGTTGGCATTAGCGGTCTCCATATTGGGCATGGCAAAATCCCCTTCTGACGCGTAATTTAGCCCTAGTATGCGCAAAAGGGGATTTCTTTAAGAATAGCAATCAAGGAAACCGTATCACCAGTTGGTCTGCATCTGTATGGTATTCCTCCGCAGCCCTGCAGAAATTTTACACTGGTTCTTTTTACACCCCTTACAGCCCATCAATTGCTATGAGCTGCCGTAATGCGGATATGCCTGTTTTGATATGAGTCATCGTCAGCGGCTGTATCCGCTTTCCCGCCTGCAGCAGCGAGGACGCCCTCCTGCCGAGCACGCTGGAGACGATGAAGATGGCCGCGCTGTTGAGGTCGCTGCACAATGTATATGGAAAGCTGCCAGCCTGGTCCGCATTAATTTGGTAATATGCATCGGTTGAACGGGTCAACCCTACGTGGCAGGCAAGAGAGCTCTCCACGCAGGCGCGGCGCAGGCAGTCCACCAGCCGTAGGTCGGCGATGGCGGGAAAAGCCGGCGGCGCATATTGCAGCCCGGTGCCTTCATCGCGCACTGCTCCCTTGGCAATCAGCATCTCTCCGGGATAAATTCCCTTTGCCGCCGTCAGTCCGCATCCGAGATAAAGGAACACCTCTCCGCCGATGGCCGAGAGTTCGTGCACGCCGATTGCGGCGGAGGGCCCGCCGAGACCCACCGATGTAACTGAAACCCTTGTCCCCTCCAGCATGCCGGTAAAGGTGCGGTATTCACGATGCCAGGCCACAGCCTGGGCGCCGTCCAGCAGTGCAGCGGCCTTTTCTGCATCCTGCGGGTCATCCATCAGCAACAGGTACCTCCCGATCTGTCCGGGCGCCATGCCAATGTGATACTGGGGCATCTTCAATACGCCGGCATACACCCAGTTGACGAATTTTCGGAAACCGGGGTAGAGCACCGCCCACTTGAACATCTTGTTGG
>NZ_JBHGXH010000311.1:0-1043 GCF_041936445.1 Candidatus Darwinibacter acetoxidans
TGCGAAAAGTGCGGCGGCGAGATAAAGCCCGTCACCGTCGCCATCGGGGGAGCGGTTTATAGCTTTACCCCCCGCTGTGAGTGCGAGATTAAGCGGGAGGCGAAAGAGGAAAGCGCCCGCCTTGCCCGCGAACGCCAGGACCGCCTTAATCGATTATTCGACAACTCCGGTCTGGGCCCGCGTTATGGCAGGTGCAGCTTCGGCAACTGGAAGATCCTGCCTGGCACAGAGGCCGCGCGCAAGGTGGCCGCTGACTACGCCGGGAGCCTGAAAGAGAACATTGCCGACGGACACGGCTTCCTGCTTTTCGGCCCGCCGGGGAATGGCAAGTCTCACCTGGCCGCTGCCGTAGTCCGCGAGGCCCTGGCACAGGGCTACACCGCCATCTTCGAGCGTGTGCCGCGCTTGCTCTCCCGGATTCGCGCAACATATCGCGATAACAGCCCTGTGGGGGAGGCGGAAATTATGAGGGGGCTTACCCAGGCCGACTTGCTGGTTTTGGATGACGCTGGCGCCGAAAAATGGACAGAGTGGACCGAACCGACACTCTACACCATCATCGACGAGAGATATTCCTACTGCAAGCCGCTGATTATAACGACCAACAGCACCCTCGACGAGCTCGAAAAGAAGATCGGCGACCGCGCGATGGATAGAGTTTTGGAGATGTGTGAGATTGTGGAGAACACCGGGGAAAGTTACCGGAAAATGATCGCGGGAGGTAAACGATGAAACTTAGACGCTGGCAGTTTTTACTCATCAGCATCCTACTGATGCTCATTGTCCTGGCCCTCGGCACCGGCAGATATTTTGCCCTCGTGCGCCAGGAGCGGCTTGAAGAAATCCGGCAAATCGAAGAGGAAAACGAGCGGTTGATCAAAAAGGCCCGCCAGGCCCAGGAGCAGATCCGGATCATGGACGAGCGCCTGACCGAGCTAGAGGAAATGTTGCTCAACCTGCAGCGGACAGAGCAGATTGTGAGCGGAGCCTCACCCTCTCGCGGCGGGCGTCAATACACGGTGACAACCATGCCGATTCTTTCT
>NZ_JBHGXH010000312.1:0-21766 GCF_041936445.1 Candidatus Darwinibacter acetoxidans
GCTCCCGAGCAAAGGCCAAACACGCCTCTTCAAGAGTATTGATATCTACTGTATCTTCAAGTAAACTAAGGATGAGAGCGGTGTTGCTAACATCGCTTCTCATGAGACCTCGCCTCCTAACTGCTACTGATTTGTGTGCGAGGTCTCTTTTTTTATGTCTACACCAGGAACTCCTTCCAAGCACCTACTAAAACCTTACACTAACCTGAAAACAAAGACACCGCCTCAATCACCTGAGACGGCTGAGGATGCATGGTGGACCCCCTGGGATTCGAACCCAGGACCAACGGATTATGAGTCCGCTGCTCTAACCGCTGAGCTAGGGGTCCGGTACGCAATAATTATATGGGAACAGGTGCTTCATGTCAAGGGCCGGGCTACTGCTCCAAAAAGTCCTTCAGCTTCTTACTGCGGCTGGGATGGCGCAGTTTGCGCAGGGCCTTAGCTTCGATCTGGCGGATGCGCTCCCGGGTTACGCCGAACACCTGGCCAACCTCTTCCAAAGTACGCCCCCGCCCATCCTCCAAACCAAAACGCAGCTTCAAGACCTGCTGTTCCCGGGGAGTGAGGGATTCCAGCACTTCCTCCAGCTGTTCCTGGAGCATGGTGAAGGCTGCCGCTTCGGCAGGTGCAGTGGCTTCCTGGTCCTCGATGAAGTCGCCTAAATGGCTGTCTTCCTCTTCGCCAATGGGTGTCTCCAGGGAAACGGGCTCCTGGGCAATTTTCATGATCTCCCGGACCCTCTCTGGGGGCATGTCCATTTCCTCCGCTATCTCCTCAGGGGTAGGGGCTCTGCCCAGTTCCTGCAGGAGATTCCGGGAAACCCTGGTCAGCTTGTTGATGGTCTCCACCATGTGGACAGGTATCCGGATGGTTCTGGCTTGATCAGCAATGGACCTGGTAATGGCTTGTCTGATCCACCAGGTGGCATAGGTGCTGAATTTGAACCCCTTGCGGTAGTCGAACTTCTCCACCGCTTTGATCAGTCCTAGGTTGCCTTCCTGGATCAGATCCAGCAGCTGCATACCTCTGCCCACATAGCGCTTGGCGATGCTCACCACCAGGCGCAAATTCGCCTCGGCCAGCTTGCGGGCGGCTTCCTGATCGCCCTGCTCAATGCGTTTAGCCAGCTCCACTTCTTCCTCCGCGGTCAGCAGAGGAACCCGGCCGATTTCTTTGAGATACATGCGCACAGGATCATCAAGCCCAATGCCCTCTGGCACGGACAGATCATATTCATCCTGGTCTGCTTCGTCAGCCACATCATCTGCGACTGGGTCGCCAGGCTCATCATCGTGTTCAGAATTGGAATGGGGAATCACGTCAACACCCATGGCGGAGAAGCTTTCATAAATCTCATCAATCTGCTCAGGCAGAAGATCCACATCTTGAAGACTATCCATGATTTCGCGATAAGTAACCATGCCGCGCTTTTTCGCCCTCGCCATGAGTTCGTGAACAGCTTGGATGTTGTCTGCCACGGTGCTTGCTTCCTTCTTGTTCAACATGAATACCCCCTTTCTTTCCTGGAATGCTAGAAAGACTGTTCATGATAAATATCAAAATACTCCTTAATTAACTGATATAACTCCATGCGGACATCAAAACCTTCTCTATCATTCTCCAAAAGGGAAAGTTTTTCCTCTATCTTCCGCAACCTTCGCCGCTGTAAAACCGCGAGAAATGACTGCAGGCAATCCTCCCAGTTTGCCGTGGGCGCAGGCAGTGACAGCAATCGGCTGGCGATGGCCGTGCCCTGGGCATCGGGAATGCTTTGGCTCAGGGAGACAAACACCTGTCGGTACTCGGGATGCTGAAAATCCTCCGGGGAAACGCCCCGCTGCTGCAGTTCTGCCAGAAGATCCGGCTCTTGCAGCAGGTAGCGCAAAACCTCCCGCTCCCGCAGCGCCTCACCTGCCTCCAGCGGCGGTTTGGGCCGGCGCCGTTTAGGGATGTTCTTTAGATTACGCCTATTGTGCACGGGGGGTACCTTGGCTATCCCCAGCTTCTGATTGACCTCGGCCGCCAGGGATTCCTCCCGTACACCCAAACGCTCCGCGGCGTAGCGAAGATACTCATCGCGCTCCACGGCGCTAGTTAGCTGAGCTAGCAATGTAACAAGTTCTGTGGAAGCAGCCAGTTTTCCTTCTCTAGTTTCCACATCGTGTTGGGAAATAATTCTATCAATTTGGTATTCCCGAAAAGGCTGGGCACTATTCAGCCAGGTCCGCACCGCCTCCGCTCCCTGGGAGCGCGCGTAGCTGTCGGGATCCTGTCCGCTGGCCAGGCTGGCCACCCGCACCTGGAGGCCTGAGGCGTGGAGTACTTCCATGCCGCGCCAGGCTGCCCTCTGCCCCGCAGTGTCGCCGTCGAAGGCGATGATGGCCTGGGAGCAAAAGCGCCGCAACAGCCGGGCGTGGGCCGAAGTGAAGGCGGTCCCCAGGGAAGCCACCACGTTGCGCTGACCCACGGCAAAGAGGGAGATCACATCGGTATACCCCTCCACGATGACCACCTGGTCCTGGGCTTTGATCTCCTCCTTGGCCCAGTTCAAGCCATACAGGATCTGGCCCTTGTTGAACACGGGAGTCTGCCCAGTATTAAGATATTTCGGCTGGCCCTCTCCGATGCTGCGCCCGCCGAAACCCACAAAGCGCCCCAGATGGTCGCAGATGGGAAACATGAGGCGCCCCCGGAAGCGATCGATGTAGCCCCGCTTGCCCTTGGTGACCAGGCCCGCCGCCTGGGCCAGACCCAGATCGATGCCCTGGGCCTGGAGAAAGGCGGCCAGCCCATCCCACTCCTCCGGAGCAAAGCCCAGGTAGAAGCTGCGGGCCAGCTCTCCACTGATCCCTCTGCGCTGCAGGTACGCCCAGGCCTGGGCGCCAGCGGGCCGGCGCAGGTTGCGGTAGAAGAAACGGGCAGCCAAAAGGTTAACCTGGCGCAGCTGTTCCCGCTCCTGCTCCCGCCGGCGCTCCCTAGGCGAGATGACCGGCACTGGGATCCCTTTCTCTTCGGCCAGCTTAATCACGGCCTCGGGGAAGGTGAGGTTCTCGGTGGCCATGATGAAATTGAACACATTGCCCCCCTGCCCGCAGCCGAAGCAGTGGTAAAACTGCTTTTCCGGTTCCACGGTGAACGAGGGGGTCTTCTCGCTGTGGAAAGGGCACAGCCCCACGTAGTTTTTCCCAGACTGCCGCAGTTCAACCCGGCGCCCGATCACTTCTACAATATCCACCGCGGACCTAACCTGTTCGATCCATTCCTCAGAGAAGCGAGCGATCCCCATCACCTCCCCAACCCCGGGGCAGGAAAATCCGCTGAAATTCCCGGGCGGCGAAACTATCGGTCATCCCGGCGATATAGTCCACCACTTCCGCCTGGGGGTCAGCGGCGCCGCGGAAACGCTGTCCATGCTCCAGGTAGTAGTTGTAGAGCATGCTGATCATGCCGAACACCTTGGATTCCTCCTGCTTGGCCGCGGGGTTGAGATAGAAGTTCTCAAACAAGAAGCGGCGCATCAGGTCGGTGGTCTCCTGGACCAGCGGGCTCATGGCTACCACATCTTGGCCGAAGCTGGTTTCGAGGATATCGGTGATCATGGTGCGTACTCGCTCCCGGCTGGTGCGTCCCAGCACAGTCAGAACCTGTTCCGGCAGATCATCTTCATTGAAGATGCCTCCCCGCACCGCATCCTCCACATCGTGATTGAGGTAAGCGATGCGATCGCAGATGCGCACAACTTGTCCCTCTAGGGTCTGGGGCGGGGTTTCCCCGGTATGATGGAGGATCCCGTCCCGAACTTCCCAGGTCAGGTTCAAGCCGGGAAAATCGCTGGAGTGTTCCTCCAAGACATCCACCACCCGCAGGCTGTGCTCGTTATGTTTGAAATGGCCAACCAAGCGGTCCAAGGCGGCCTCCCCAGCATGCCCAAAGGGGGGATGGCCCAGATCGTGGCCCAGGGCAATGGCTTCCGTGAGATCCTCGTTGAGACGCAGGGCCCGAGCCACCGCCCGGCTGATCTGGGTCACTTCCAGTACATGGGTGAGCCTGGTGCGATAGTGGTCGCCCTTGGGGGCGATGAACACCTGGGTCTTGGATTTCAAGCGCCGAAAGGCCTTGGAGTGAACAATGCGCTCCCGATCCTGCTGGAAGCAGGTGGAATAAGAACAGGGCTCCTCCTGATAGCTCCGGCCCCTGCTCTGGCTGGCCTTGGCCGCATAGGGCGCCAGGTATTTTTCCTCCCATTCCAGAATCGATTCAACGAATCTCACCTTCACCCCTCCCCTTCAGCGAACGCTTCTGCACCTACAGAGTGCAGCCTGCCTCTTAACGCGCAGGAACCCACACTACATAGTATGGGTTCCCCGCAACTAGAGGTTTTCCTTCCGTGTTAAGCCGCCGTACTTACCGCGGATTGCGGATGTTGGCCTGGGCTGCAGCCAAGCGGGCAATGGGCACCCGGAAGGGCGAGCAGCTCACATAGTCCAAGCCCACACGGTGGAAGAAGTCGATGGAAGCTGGGTCGCCACCATGCTCGCCGCACACGCCGATCTTCAGGTTCTGCCTGGTGGAACGGCCCTTCTCCACGCCCATCTGTACCAAGGAGCCTACACCCACTTGATCCAGGCTCTGGAAGGGATCCTTTTCCAGAATGCCCTTTTCAACGTACTCGGGCAGGAACGTGCCGGCATCGTCGCGGCTGAAACCGAAGGTCATCTGGGTGAGGTCGTTGGTTCCAAAGGAGAAGAACTCGGCTTCGGAAGCGATCTCATCGGCTACAACGCAAGCCCTGGGGATCTCCACCATGGTACCCACCAGGTACTGGAACTCCACGCCGAACTCCTTCATGACCTCTTCGGCCACTTCCACACAGATCTCCTTCATCATCTTCAGTTCCTGCACAGTACCGACCAGAGGAATCATGACCTCAGGGAAGACCTTTACGCCTTCCTTGGTCAGTTCAGCTGCGGCCTCGAAAATGGCCCGGGCCTGCATAGCATAGATCTCGGGATAGGTTACGCCAAGGCGCACGCCGCGGTGGCCCAGCATGGGGTTGATCTCTTCCAGGGACTCGATGCGAGCCTTCAGCTCTTCCACAGCCAGACCCATGTCGGCCGCCAGCTTGCGGATGAGCTCGGCATCCTGGGGTACAAACTCATGCAGAGGCGGATCCAGGAGGCGGACAGTCACCGGCTTACCCTCCATGGCCTTGAAAATGCCCTTGAAGTCGCCTTTCTGGTAGGGCAGAAGCTTAGCCAGGGCAGCTTCCCGTCCTGCCTGGTCCTTGGCGAAAATCATGTGGCGTACAGCACTGATGCGGTCGCCTTCAAAGAACATGTGCTCAGTTCTGCACAGACCGATACCTTCGGCGCCGAAGTCCACAGCAGTCTGGGCGTCGTGGGGAGTATCGGCGTTGGTGCGGATGCCCAGGGCGCGGATCTCATCGGCCCAGCTCAACAGGGTACCCAAATCGCCACTGACCTGTGCTTCCACCATGGGTACCTGACCCACGATCACTTCACCGGTGCTGCCGTTGAGGGTAATCCAGTCGCCTTCCTTGAGCACCGTCTGGCCAAAGGTGAGGGTCTTCCTTTCTTCGTCGATCAGGGCAGCGGAGCAGCCTGCTACGCAGCACTTACCCATGCCGCGAGCAACCACAGCGGCGTGGGAAGTCATGCCGCCGCGCGCGGTGAGAATGCCTTCGGCCACGTGCATGCCGCCGATATCCTCAGGGGAAGTTTCGTTGCGCACCAGGATAACCTGTTCGCCGCGCTCTTTCCATTCCTCGGCCTCTTCAGCGGTGAAGACGATGCGACCGGCCGCGGCACCTGGGGATGCGGGCAAACCTTTAGCGATGGCTTCGTATTTGGCCTTGGGATCGATCATGGGGTGCAGGAGCTGATCGAGCTGTTCAGGCTCAACGCGCATGACCGCAGTCTGCTTGTCAATGAGGCCCTCTTTCACCATTTCCACAGCGATGCGCACAGCGGCTGTGGCGGTACGCTTACCCGTGCGGGTCTGCAGCAGGTACAGCTTGCCTTCCTGAATGGTGAACTCGATATCCTGCATGTCTTTGTAGTGGTTTTCCAGCAGCTTATAGATCCTCTCCAACTCTGCGTAGACCTCAGGCATGCCCTTCTTGAGCTCAGCAATGGGCAAAGGAGTACGGATACCTGCCACCACGTCTTCACCCTGGGCGTTCATCAGGTACTCGCCGTAGAAGACGTTTTCGCCGGTGGAAGGATCTCTGGTGAAGGCTACGCCTGTACCGGAGGTCTCGCCCATGTTGCCAAACACCATGGCCTGGACGTTGACAGCTGTACCCCATTCATGGGGAATGTTGTTGATCTGGCGGTAGCGGATGGCCCGAGCACCGTTCCAGGAACGGAACACGGCATCGATGGCTCCCCTGAGCTGCTGAACGGGATCATCGGGGAACAGAGTACCCGCCGAATCCTTGACGATAGCTTTGTATTCCTGAACCAGAGCCTTGAGAGCCTCCACGCTCAACTCGTTATCCTGTTCTACTCCCTCATCTTCGCGCTTTTTGGCGATGGCTGCTTCAAACAGCTCATGGGGAACTCCCATGACCACATCGCCGTACATGTGGATGAAGCGGCGGTAGGAATCCCAAGCAAAACGCGGATTACCCGACTTCTTGGCCAGTGCTTCTACAGTAGTGTCATTTAAGCCCAGGTTCAGCACTGTGTCCATCATGCCGGGCATGGATACCCGGGCACCTGAACGAACCGACACCAGCAGAGGATTCTCTGGGTCGCCAAACTTCGCCCCCATGGCCTGCTCGAGCTTGGCCAGGTTTTCCATCACCTGTCCTTCCAGTCCCTCTGCCCACTGCTCGTTGTTGGCGTAAAAAGCGGTGCATGCTTCGGTGGTGATGGTAAAGCCTGGAGGAACAGGAATGCCCAAGGCCGTCATCTCGGCCAAGTTAGCGCCTTTACCGCCAACTAAATTCCTGTTACCCTCTTGGCCCTCTGTTTGTCCATTGCCAAAAAAGTAAACCCATTTGGTGCTCATGCACATCCTCCTTCTTCGGTCCTTACTCTATGATTCCCCATGGGGGAACATGTCTTAAAATGCGGAAACAATTGGCTCAATTACCAACAGAACTTATTCTTGATCCCCCTGACATCTCCTTCCTGTGACCGGCTTCTTTACTTACTCACAACAACTAAGTGCAAATCACCACACAAGCGATACAAACCCAGGGCTTGGTTCAGCAGTGCCAGGCGGTTCCCCCGCACCGTGGGATCTTGGTCCATAATCAGAACCTCGTCGAAGAAGCGGTCAATCGGACCCCGCAGCTCCGCTAAGCGGCGCAGAAGCCCCTGGTAATCTCCCTGATCCACCAGGGACCGGCAGTCCTCTGCCGCGGCCTGCAGAGCTTGGCGGAAAGCCGCATCCGCAGGCTGGAGGGCGCTCGGTTCCAATTCCGCCCCTGCTCCTTTGGCAGCCAGGTTGGCCACCCTTTCAAAACCGGTGATGAGATCCGCAAACAGCACATCGCCGCGAAAAGCGCTCAACGCCTCCACTTTCCGCTCCAGGCTGTAGATGCGCTCATCGCCTGCGGCCAGAACAGCATCGATGGTGTCGTAGCTGTAGCCCTGCTCCAGCAGGATCACCCGTAGGCGCGCCAGGAGAAACTCCACCAAGGCTCGGGTTTTTTCCTCGCCCAAGCTGTGCTCGGTGTAGCCCTGCTCCGCGGCGGCAATGAGTTCCCTGAGGGGAATACTGTAACCTCCCCGCCGCAGCATCTGCACAACCCCCTGGGCCTGGCGGCGCAGGGCAAAGGGATCTTGGGAACCTGTGGGAATCCTGCCCAGTGCGAAGTAACCCACCAACGTGTCCAGCTTATCCGCGAGGCTCACCAAAGTGCCCTCCACCGTCGCCGGGAGATCATCCCCTGCGAAGCGGGGCATATAGTGCTCTCTGATGCCGGCGGCCACCGCGGGCTCTTCCCCCTGGGCCAGGGCATATTTTTCACCCATGATGCCCTGCAGTTCCGGGAACTCATAGACCATCTGGGTGACCAAATCGCACTTGGCCAGGCGCGCCGTCCGGAGGGCCGTTTGGAGATGCTCCCGGTGGCCCAGAAGCTCTGCCAAAGTGGCGGTGAGCTTTTCCAGGCGGCGTACCTTATCGCCCATGGTCCCCAGCTTCTCCTGGAAGACCACCCGTTCCAACCTGGGCAGATGATCCTCCAGGTTCACCTTGAGGTCTTCATCGTAGAAGAACTTGGCGTCGGCCAGACGGGCCGCCAGCACCTTTTCATTGCCCTTGATCACCAGATCCAGGTGATTATCGGCCCCGTTGCGCACGCCAATGAAGCTCGCTTGGAGATTGCCCTGGGCATCGTGGAGGGGGAAATAACGCTGGTGTTCCTTCATGGAAGTGATCAGAACTTCAGCGGGGACAGCCAAAAACTCCGGAGAAAACTCCCCTTTAAAAGCTGTGGGATACTCCACCAGGTTGACAACCTCCGCCAGCAGGCGCTCATCCTGCTGCACCTGGGCATCCTGCCCACGGGCCAGCTCCTGGATCTGCTGCCAGATCGCCGCGCGGCGCTCCTGAGCATCAGCGAGGACGTAGTGCTCCTTCAGCGCGGCAAGATAAGCCTTGGGCTCGGCAATAACCACCGGCCCGGAACTGAGCTGCCGGTGCCCCCAGCTGATGCTGCCAGCCTTGAGGGGTCCCACCTCCAGGGGGATCACCTCCCGGCCGTAGAGGGCAACGATCCAGCGCAGAGGCCGGGCATAGCGCAGATCGTAGTCGCCCCAGCGCATGTTTTTCGGGAAGCTCAAGTTGGCAATGATCTCTTCCAGGAGGGGCTTGAGCAGAGCAGAGGTCTTTTGACCCCGTACTTCTTTTCTTACATATAAATAATCCGCACCCTGGAAAGACTTGATGATGATATCCTTCTCCTCGGCCTTTTGCGACCGTAAAAAGCCCAGCCCCGCTTTGGTCAGCTGGCCCTGCTCATCCCGGGCAATACTCAAGGGCGGCCCCTTGATCTCTTCGATGAGGTCTTCCTGCTGCTCCTGAAGCTCCTCCACCAGGACAGCCAGGCGGCGGGGTGTGCTGAACGTTTGGACCTGTCCGAAGCTTAAGCGCTCCTGCTGCAGCCCCGTGGTGATAGCCTCCGCCAGCTGCTGAAGTGCCCCCTGGATAAACCGGGCAGGGAGTTCCTCAAAACCTAGTTCCAGTAAAAGGTCCCGCATATTAGACAGCCCCCCTCTGCAAAAGTGGAAAGCCCAGCCTCTCCCGCTCAGCCAAATAGCCCTGGGCTGCCAGGCGCGCCAAAGCCCTGACCCGGCCGATAAAGCGGGTTCGTTCACTTACGCTTAAGGCACCGCGGGCATCCAGGAGGTTGAAGGTATGGGAGCACTTGAGGACATAGTCGTAGCCCGGCAGCACTAACCCCTGCTCCACGAGGCGCTTGGCTTCATCCTCATACAGGTCAAAGAGGGTAAACAGCTTCTCTGTGTCTGCCGCTTCGAAGTTGTACTTCGAGTACTCCACCTCGTTTTGGTGGAACACATCGCCGTAGGTTATCCCGTCCACCCAGACCAGGTCAAAAATGGAATCGACCCCCTGGATAAACATGGCCAGCCGTTCCACACCGTAGGTGATCTCTGCGGAGACGGGCTTCACATCCAGCCCCCCCACCTGTTGAAAGTAGGTGAACTGAGTGATCTCCATCCCGTCCAGCCACACTTCCCAGCCCAGGCCCCAGGCCCCCAGGGTAGGCGATTCCCAGTCATCTTCCACAAAGCGCACATCATGCTTGAGTAGGTCAATACCCAGCGCTTCCAGGCTCTTGAGATAAAGATCCAAAACATCATCGGGTGACGGTTTGAGGATAACCTGAAACTGATAGTAGTGCTGCACGCGGTTGGGGTTTTCACCGTAGCGGCCGTCGGTGGGACGCCTGCTGGGCTGCACATAGGCCACGTTCCAGGGCTCGGGCCCTAAAGCCCGCAAAAAAGTGGCTGGCGACATGGTCCCAGCACCAACCTCCAGATCGTAGGGCTGATAGATGATGCACCCCTGCTCTGCCCAGTATGCTTGCAGCTTGAGGATCATTTCCTGCAGATTCACTCAGCCACCCCTCTCTTATTTTGAAAACCTTTCACCCAACGACCAGGGACGAAAGGTTCTCCGAAGGCTGATATCCTGCGCAAAAGGCGCACATACCGCTTTATATATACCAAATCCACCACAAATTGTCAATTGGACTCCGGGGGAACGGCAGTCAAAGTGTCCAGGAAATCCAGGGATTTCAAAGGATATTCTAGCCGGAAATCCAGGTACTTACGCATTACAGTCCGCAGCTCCGCCTCCAGATTGCCCGCGGGATGCAGCACGGTCAGTTTAGAGAAGTCCCAGGCCAGGAGTTTTTTCATCAGCTCCCAAGCGCCGTTGGACAGGGGCGTGTGCCCCGGCACCTGGGGGGCGCAGCGCTGGCAAAGGACACCGCCCTGTTCGGTGAAGAACAGGTTCTCCTGCACAGGTTCCCGGCAGCTTAAACAAACGTGGAGCTCAGGCTGGTAGCCCAGCTCAGCCATGAGCTTGATCTCAAAAGCCCGCACCGCGAGTTTCATGCGGCCCCGGGCTCCCAAAGACAGGGCACCCGCCAGCAGGGCAAAGACCCGCTCCGCCGGGTCCTCTTCAGGGGTCAGGGCGTCCAGCAGTTCAGTTATGTAGGAAGCGTAGGCGAACTTCTCCAGATCGTCCCGCAGGGGCTGCCCGCTGTGGATGATCTCCGCCTGGCTGAGGTTATGCAGTCCCTGCTGGGGGAAGATCAAGTAGAGCCCGTGGGTGAAGAGCTGCGTGGGACTGAGCAGGCGGTTGCGGATGCGCCGCGCTCCCCGGGCCACGGCACTGAGCTTGCCCTTATCTTTAGTATAGAGGGTGATGATGCGGTCTGCCTCTCCTAAATTGCGGACCCGCAGTACAATTCCCTCGGTCCTCCACATCACTGGCTTTCACCTTCTGCCTCCGGCGGCTGCAGCCCCAGGTATTCATAGCCCAAAGAAGTGAGGCAGCGGCCCCGCGCCGTTCTCTGCAGCAGGCCCAGCTGGAGCAGGAACGGCTCATACACATCCTCGATGGTGGCGGATTCCTCACCGATCACCGCACTCAGGCTGTCTACCCCCACCGGTCCGCCCCCAAACACCTTGTAGATGGTAAAGAGGATGCGCCGGTCCATCTGATCCAGCCCGTTATCGTCAATCTCGAATAGACTCAGGGCAGCTTTGGCCACCTCATGGGAGATGCGGTTATCCGCCCTCACCTGCGCGTAATCCCGCACCCTCTTCAACAGGCGGTTGGCCACCCGGGGGGTACCCCGGGAACGCTTGGCGATCTCCTCCGCCCCAGCCTCGTCGATTTCGATGTTGAGGATGCGGGCAGCCCGCTGCACGATGGCCTGTAGATCCTTGACTTGATAGAGCTCCAGACGGCTGATCATGCCGAATCTATCCCTGAGGGGCGAAGTGAGCATGCCGGCGCGGGTTGTGGCCCCCACCAAAGTAAAGGGAGGCAGCTCAATGCGCACCGACCTAGCTCCCGGACCCTTACCGATAATAATGTCAACTGCCCCTTCCTCCATGGCGGGATAGAGCACTTCCTCCACCTGCCGGTTCAGGCGGTGAATTTCATCGATAAACAGCACATCGTTGGCTTGAATGCTGGTGAGAATAGCCACCAGATCACCCTGGCGCTCGATGGCGGGGCCCGACGTGGTATGGATGCCCACTCCCATTTCCGCCGCGATGATGTGGGCGAGGCTTGTCTTGCCCAGGCCCGGCGGGCCGTAGAGCAGGACGTGATCCAGTGCCTCCCCCCGCTGTTTGGCCGCGGTGATAAACAAACGCAGATGCTCTTTGACCTTGTCCTGCCCGATGTATTCGGCTAAAGTCCGGGGCCGCAGTGACCTTTCCACATCCCAGTCATCGGGCCTTTTCCAAGCGCTGACTATCCTTTCCGTCTCCACGTGCTTTCACCCCTCTGCTGGCTGTTCTGGGCCAAGGCCGCCTTGAGCAGCTCCTGGAGATCGTAATTCTCCGGCAGGTACTGCTGGGCCTGCTTGACCATGCGCTCCGCCTCGCTGCTGCTGTAGCCCAAGGCGATGAGGGCTTCCACGGCATCACCCAAAAGGTCCACCGGTGCGGCGGAGTCTTCCTCCTCCGGTGCCGGCAGGAACACGTCTTTGAAGGCATCTTTCAACTCCAAAAGAATCCGCTCACCCGTTTTCTTGCCCACCCCGGGCAGGCTGGTGAGGGTCTGGAGGTCTTTCCTCTGCACAGCCCGGATGAACTCCCGGGGACCTATGCTGGAGATGATGGCCAGGCCGCTTTTGGGCCCGATCCCGTTCACGCTGATCAGCTTTTCAAACAGCTGGCGTTCCTCCCAGGAGGAAAACCCATAGAGGACCAGAGCATCTTCCCGAGCGTGCAGATAGGTGTACACCTGCACTTCCTGACCCAAGGGAGGTAGGGAGCTGAGCACCGATGCCGCGGCCTGAATCTCATAGCCTATCCCCTGCACTTCCAGGATCACTGTACTGTCCGTGGCCTCCATGAGCCGCCCCCGTAGGGAAACGATCATCTCCCTCTCCCCCAATCATTAGCGTTGTAGCCGTGGCACAGGCAGATGGCCAGGGCATCGGTGACATCATCAGGCTGGGGCGCGCTGGGCAGTCCCAGGAGCATGCACACCATATAGGCCACCTGCTCCTTGTCCGCCCGCCCATAGCCTGTAACCGCTGTCTTCACCTGCAGGGGTGTGTACTCAAAAACAGGCAGTCCAGCATGGGAACCGGCTAAAATGGCCACTCCCCTTGCTTGACCCACAGCCAACGCGGTGGAGGCATTCCTATTAAAAAAGAGCTCTTCCACCGCTAGGCAATCGGGCTTGAACTCCGCGATCAGCTTGCTGAGCTCACGGTAAATGGTCTCTAAGCGCTGGGCAGTGGTCTCCTTTGCCGAAGTGCGAACAGCACCATAGCCCAGCACTGTATGACGGTTGTTCTCTACCCGGACCACCCCAAAACCTGTGATGGCCAGGCCCGGATCCACTCCCAAGATGATCACCGCATCACACCCCGCCCCTTGTATTCGACATCCAGCCTGACAAGTCCTTGCCCAGCCCACAGCAAAAAAGAACCTCAAGCCATACGCTTGAGGCCATCTCCGTTAAGCTGCTACAGCAGCAACGGCTAAAGGAAAAAGCCTGCGGGACAACAGAAAGGCCAGGATAAAGAAGACCAAAGCCAGGACCACCAGATATACCGCCCTGCGCATACATCCCCCTCCTCGGGAAGAAGTATGCCCCCTGGCTTGGATAATATTCCCTGATCACTGCACCTCGTAGTTGGCGTAGACCTCCTGCACTTCGTCCAGTTCCTCCAGAAGCTCGATGAGCTTCTCCACTTTCTCCGCCTGCTCCGGATCCACAGACACCGTATTCTGGGGAATGAAGCTGATCTCCGCCCCGATGAACTTCAGGCCTTGGCCCTCCAGTTCTTCCTTGATGGCGATGAACTCGCTGGGCTCAGTGAGGATCTGAATTACATCCCCTTCCACCACCACGTCGTGGGCGCCGGCCTCCAGGGCCAGGAGCATGATTTCGTCTTCATCCACATCCTCGCCCCGCTCCACAACAAGAAGGCCCCGCCGCTCAAACATCCAGGCCACGCAGCCGCTCTCTCCCAGGTTCCCGCCGTACTTGGAAAAACGGTGGCGCAGTTCACCGGCTGTCCGGTTGCGGTTATCGGTCAAGGTATGCAGCATAATAGCAACCCCGTTGGGGCCGTACCCTTCATAGAACACTTCGGAGTAAGTGACGCCATCCAGGCTGCCCACGGCGCGCTGGATCGCCCTTTCAATGTTGTCATTGGGCATGTTGGCGGCCCGGGCTTCGTCGATGGCTAACCGGAGACGAACATTTGTGGCAGGATCGGCCCCCCCCTCTTTAGCGGCAACGGTGATCTTACGCGCTATTTTCGTGAAGACCTGGCCGCGCTTTGCATCTTCCTTGGCCTTTTTGTGCCGGATGTTGGCCCATTTAGAATGTCCTGCCATGCTGTCACTTCCTCTCCGTCCCTATTGTAGCACAGCTGCCCAGCGGAGACAAGAATCACCTGTCACCAGGCAGTTTAGCGGCCCTGCTGATGGCGGCAAAGAGCGCATACTGCAGGGCGGCGATGAGCAGCAGCACCACAAAGGGCGAAACCAGGGGACTGATCAGCAGAAAGTCATAGAGGCCGTGGGCAGCGGCGGCCACCGCCAAACCCACCGCCATTGTGGGCATGGGCTTAGCACCAAAGCGGGCTCGGCCCAAGTAATAGCCTGCCAGGCCGGAAAAGGCGATGTGGGCTAAAACGGCCGCGGTACCCCGCAGGGGTGCGGCCACCAGACCGAACGCGGAAATATAGAGCACGTTTTCCACCACGGCAAAGCCGATGCCGCCGGCGATGGCATAGAGGATGCCGTCCATGGGCTCGCTGAACTCCCGGGAGCGGCCAATGGCCAGGTACACGGCGAGGAGCTTGAACAGCTCTTCACCTAAACCCACCACGAGGAAAGACAGGGCCAGCTGCACGGGCAGTGAATTGGGGCTCTGCAGCTGATCCCGAAAGGGTGCTTCCCAGGCCAGGGCAGGCAGTACCGCCAGGGCGCCAGCCACTAAGCAGCGGATTAGTGTCCCTGCAGGTTCCCTATCTCCCACATCGTAGCGGCGGAAATACCACAGCCAGAATAGACCCGGCAGCAGCGATGCCAAAAAGGCCGTGAAAAGCCCACCGCTCAGACCTCATCACTCGGATCGTAATGCCAGGCCAACAGCCTTTCGCCATGGTCCCAATACACGGCCTGCTCCACTTGGCAGGCTCCGCAGCGGAACAGATCTGCGTAGGCTTCCTGGTCATCGGGGGTTACCCTTTCCATGGGCTGGTTGCAGAACGGACATAGGGTCATAAGCTCACCTCCCTAGTAGCATGTGCCGCACCGTCGGCTTTATAACTCCACCTGGCGCAGGAGAAATCAGGGATCTCTAGAAATATGGGACTAACAACATAATACGGCAAGGAGGTCGCTTATGAAACTCGGTGATGTACTGCGCAGCGGAGACTGGAAGAGCGAAAAGCATGTACCCGTCATCGAAGCTCCGGATAAAGTTGCAGCCGACCAACCGGTGGAGATCAAAGTGAGCATCGGGGAGGAGATCCCCCACCCCAACACGGCTGAACACCATATTCGCTGGATCAAACTCCTCTTCCAGCCCAGCGAAGGGTTCACCTTCGAGCTGGCCGATGTCCAATTCACAATCCACGGCGAAGGGCTGAAAGGGCCGGCGGAAGGGCCCTGCTACACAGAGCCCTCGGCGAAAGTGACCGTGCGTTTGAAGCAAAGCGGCACTCTGCTCGCCCTCAGCTACTGCAACATCCACGGGCTGTGGGAAAGCTCCAAGGAAATCGCGGTGGAGTAGGATCACAAAAGGGCAGGTCACCCTGCCCTTTTACTTTTCCGTTAACGATTGACCAGCAACCACAACTCACCACTTACTGCCAATCCCCTGCAGCTTCCAACCTGCAACCTGCTAATTCCCTGCCCCCTGCTTGAGCCACTGGGCCACGGTCACAGTGCGTTTTGCCTGGTATTTTACCGCAGCTTCCACATCTTCCACCATTTTGCCTTCCTGATCCACCGTGACGCTGGTTCCGTAAGGGTTGCCGCCGCCGGCGAAAATGGACGGGTCGGAGTAGCCCGGTGCCACCACGATCGCGCCCCAGTGGTACATGGTGGTGTACAGGGACAAGATGGTGGCCTCTTGGCCGCCGTGGGGGTTCTGTGCCGACGTCATGGCGCTCACCACTTTGTTGACCAGTTTGCCCCGGAACCACAGTCCGCCGGTGGTGTCCAGGAACTGGCGCATCTGCGCCGCCATGTTGCCGAACCTGGTGGGCACGCTGAAAATGATGGCATCGGCCCATTCCAAATCGGCCAGCTGCACTTCGGGAACATCGCGGGTAGCTTCATAGTGGGCTTTCCAGGCGGGGTTAGACTCGATCGCGGCTGGCGGAGCCAGCTCAGGCACTCTGCGCACCCGCACCTCGGCGCCTAGTTCCTCGGCCCCTTCCTTGGCCCACTGGGCCAGCTGGTAGTTGGTACCAGTGGAACTGTAGTAAATGATGGCAAGCTTGATGGACATGCTAGTCACTCCCATCTTTTGGTGTAACTACAGCATACCATAATATACTTGCGCGCGCAACTAATATTGGCGGGCTGTTTCCTCGATGAGTTGCAGGATTCTTCCGGTTCCGTCCTTGATGGGTGAGGCGGCCATGGCAGCGATAAACCTCTCCCGTTCTTGTTGCAGCTGAGCCAGGCGCTCCTGCAGCACTTCCCCGCTGAGCTCTTCTTCCTGGATCACCAGGCTCAAGCCCTGTTTGGCGAAGGAGGCCGCATTGAGAATCTGATCCCCCCGGCTGGCCTGCCGGGAAAGGGGTACCAAGATATTGGGCTTACCCAGGGACACCAGTTCCACCAGGGCGTTGGCCCCGGCCCTGGAGAGCACGAAGTCCGCGGCAGCCAGCAGGTGGGGCAGCTCCTCCGTGGCGTATTCCAGCTGGAAGTAGCGGCGGTTCGCCGCCGGCACCAGGTTGCCCCGGCCGCAGAGATGGATGATCTGGTAGTGTTTGGTTAGCTCAGCCAGGTTTTCCCTGATCACCTCGTTCAGGACGGCGGATCCCAGGCTTCCCCCCATGACCAAAAGGACGGGAAGCCCAGGGGTGAACCTGCACATGTTCAGCCCCTCCTCCCGGGATCCGGAAAACAGCTCGGCACGGATGGGGGTGCCGGTTACTACCGCCTTCTGGGCTCCCCTGCCCTTGAGGTAGCGGGTAGTATCGGGAAAGGTTACGCAGAGTCTCCGGGCAAAGGGGAGCGACAGCCTGTTGGCCAGGCCAGGAGTTAAGTCCGATTCGTGGAGGATCACCGGGATGCGCAGCAACCACGCGGCCACCGTCACCGGTACCGCCACAAAGCCCCCCTTGCTGAAAACCACCGCGGGCCTGATCCGCCTCAGGTGGCGGTAGGCGTCGGCCACTCCCTTGAGCACCCGCAGGGGGTCACTCAGGTTTTTCAGATCGAAATAGCGGCGGAGCTTGCCCGCGCTGATGGGGTAATAGGGCAGCTCAGCACCGACCAACTGCCGCTCGATCCCCCCATGGGTACCGATATAATGGATTTCCCAGCCCTTGGCCCGCAGATGGTTAACCAGGGCCAGGTGGGGGGTGACATGACCGGCGGTTCCCCCGCCGGTGAGCACAATTCTCTTCATCAGCAATCCTCCCCTGGGAGCAGGTATTTGCCGACAAAAGTGGAATAAGGCCCTATCAGGATTCGCGAGGTGGTCACTGTGGCTCCAATAGCATTCAGCATCGGCCCACTGGATATCTACTGGTATGGAATCTTAATGGCCTGCACCTTTATCGCCGCCTACTACATCTCCCGTTACTTCGCCAGGCTCCACGGTTTGGACCTGGGCTTAGTGGAAAACCTGTATTTTCTCAGTGCCTTCGCGGGGCTGGTGGGCAGCCGCCTGGGGGCGATCCTCCCCCACTGGCGCTATTTCCTCCAGCATCCCCTGGAAATCTTCTCCCGGGGCGGTATGGCCTCCCACGGTGCCATCTTCACCATCATGGTGGTGGGCATTTTCTACGTCCGCCGCCACAACCTCCGCTACTGGCAGCTGGCGGATGTGGCCGCGCCCATCCTCCCCGTGGGACATGTTTTTATCCGCCTGGGCAACTTCCTCAGCGGTGAGCTGTACGGGCCGCCCACTAACCTACCCTGGGGGGTGGAGTTCCCCACCAGCCTCGGCCCGGTTCACCCAACCCAACTGTACGAAGTGGCCGCGGCCTTGGTGATCCTGCCCTTTGCTTGGAAATGGGCCAAAAAGCCCAAGTACCACGGATACGCCTTTTTCCGCACGCTGTTCGTCCACTCCGTTGTGCGTTTCTTCCTTGACTTCATTCGCCAGCACAGCGAGCTTTATGGACCCTTCGTCCTCAGCCAGATCATCGCCCTAGCCATCTGCCTGGTCACCCTGCCCGTGATGATCATTCTGGACCGGCGCCACCAGGCTGGTTAGTTCGGCACTCAAAAACGGAGCAAAGGGCTGCAAAAGCGCGGCCACCGCCCGCACCTCCCAAGGAGAGAGGGCGGTTTTGTTTTTCAGATAGCCCATGATGGCGGCCAGGGCCGTGTGGGGCTTGGCCTGGCCCGAGCGGCTGCGCACCACCGCGGCCAGCTCCTCCAAGGCCCCGGAAACCAGATTCGCAGAGCCTTCCAAGCTGTGAGCCAGGCGCCACACCCGCTGCACGAAGCGATGGGCGCTCACCAGACCGAACCAGTTGAAAGTGTAGTCCCGCTCGGGCGGCCCCTGAAAGAGGAAGTAAAGACGCAGGGCATCTCCCCCAAAGTCAGTGTGGAGCAGGTCCAGATCCCAGCCCCCAAGCAGACGGCCGCTGTAGACAACCTTCTGGAAAGCCAGTCCCCGCCCAAGGCGCGCAAAATCCCGGGGCACCACCGCGAGCTGGAATTCCTTTTCCCCTGAAGCGGGCGTGGGGGCTACGCCCAGACTTGCCATGGAGTCCAAAAAGCCTTTTTCGCCGCCCAGAGCACAGTGGACAAACCGCCTCCCCCAGGCCAGAGAGGCAAAGAAATCGGTAAGCACCAGGAGCCTGGCATTTTCCAGAGCCACCCCAGGAGAATGGCCCGGCACCAACACAGTACAGGCCCGGGGACAGTCCCCAGCGGCTCTTTTTTCCTCTTGAATGGTCTTTAGCCACTTGCGTTCCACCAGGGTGTGATTATAGCGCAGCATGTTCTATCCTCAATTCAGCGGAAATTCCAGGCGGCCCTCTTTAATGGTCAGGCCCTGCTGTCCGGCGAAATACCAGCTGGGTACGGTGCCCAGGAACACCTCTTCCACCAGGGGGATCCTGGTGGACACCACGATTTCTTCGGCCATGAGGGGGGCAGCTACCCGCATGCTCACCTCTATATCCAACAGCACCCGGTGCCAGGTCTGGTTGATGCCCGCGCTTTCAAAGCTGGCCACTGGCCGTGCCGTCAGTGTTCCTACGGGAACCATGCGCACCGGAATGCCCGGGCCCCGGGCCGCGAGGAAGTGCAAGCCGGTGAGCTGTCCTAGGGGAATGGAAAAGCTCTCGCCGCCCATACCGCTCAGGGTGTCCAAGATGAGCTGGGCAGCCTGGCTGCTCACCCGGTTTACTTCCCCCATGTTGTACTGCACGCCCTGCAGGGTCCCTTCCCCATCCCTGATCAGCTGGGCAATGGCGGCGCTGTCCAGAGTGTCTGCCACCACCTGCTCCACCGCCCGGTTGATGGCGGAAGTGGCCAGGGCCACAGCTTTGGTCTGGGCCCAGGTGTGCAGCACCGGAGCCAGGCGGCTTTCCACAACCATGAGGGCCACCACCCCAAGCAGGGCCAAGCTGAAAAGCAGCAGCCCCACATAGGTGCGCCAGGTAAGTTTGACCTTCCCATGCCAGTTTACCACGGAGATCCACCTCGCTCAAGTGCTGGCGAACTTGCGGTGCAACCCCAAGGGGATGGCGGTTAGTTGGCGAAAATATATGTTATAATAGTCCTGGAATTATACCTCGGGGGTGTCGCGTGGTGAAAAAAAAGACCGCAGCAATCTATATACTCGTCATCTTAGGCTCCACCTTACTCGGTGCCTTTGCCGGGGTTGTCTCCGCCTATTTGGGTAGTGCTCCCAGTCTGGACCAGGTCAACATCCGCCAGAACTTCACTACTTACATCTATGATATTCACGGACGGTTAATCACGGATTTGTACACCCAAAACCGCATCCCCGTAAACATTAACGAACTGCCCGATCATGTGAAAAACGCGGTGATCGCCGTGGAAGACGATCAATTCTACAACCACCACGGCATCAACTTCATCGCCTTCGGGCGGGCCATCTTGGTCAACCTCAAGGAATGGTCCTTTGCCCAAGGCGGCGGCACCATCACCATGCAGCTGGCCCGCAACGTGTTTTTGACGCAGAAAAAGACCATCATGCGCAAACTGGAGGAGTTCCTCTGGGCGGTGCAGATCGAGCGGAAATACTCCAAAGATGAGATCTTAGAAGCCTATCTCAACGAGTTCTACCTCAACCACGGTATCTACGGCATAGAGGCCGGGGCCAGGGCCTTTTTCGGCAAGTCCGCCAAGGACCTGACCTTGAGCGAGGCGGCCCTCATCGCCGGGGTGATCCGCTGGCCCAGCAGGTATTCACCCTTTGTCAACCCGGATATCGCCGTGGAACGGCGCAACTTCGTGCTCAGCCGCATGCAGGAAGTCGGCTTCATCACCGCCGCCGAGGCCGCGGCCGCCAAGGCTGAACCCTTGGTTCTAGCCGAGCGCCAGTCCAGGAAGGTGCAGGCCCGCTACTTCGTGGACTACGTGGTGGGTCAGCTCATCGACATGTACGGTGAAGATATGGTCTTCAACGGCGGCCTGCATGTATACACCACGTTGGATCTGGACATGCAGCGGGCCGCGGAAAAGGCCCTCCTGGAGGGTCTGCCCGTGAACAGAGCCCATGAGGGAGACCTGACCCAGCCCCAAGGAGCGGTCTTGGCCCTGGTACCTCAGACAGGTGAAATCAGGGTGATGGTGGGCGGTCGGGGCGAAGACAGCTTCAACCGCAGTGTCCAGGCGCTGCGCTCCCCCGGTTCCGCCATTAAGATCTTCCTCTATACCGCGGCCATCGACAAGGGGATGGTCACACCCGCCACCGTCTACAATGACGAACCCACCGAGTTTCGCTTGGTGACCGGCGAAGTCTGGCGTCCCCAGAACTACTATGGGACCTTTTCCGGGCCGGTTACGGTGCGGGAAGCGGTGGAAAGCTCCCTCAACGTAGTGGCCGCCCAGGTTGTGGACCAGCTGGGGCCGCAGACGGTGATCGACTATGCCAAGAAAATGGGCATCACCACCTTTGTGGAGCAAGGGCGGGTGAACGATCTGGGCTTGGCCCCCTTGGCCCTCGGCGGCATGACCAAGGGCGTATCCGTTCTGGAGCTGACCACCGCCTACAGCATCCTGGCCAACCAGGGCATTAAGGCCGAGCCTTTTGCCATCTGGCGGGTTACCGACTCCCAGGGCCATGTCCTCTACGAACACACCCCCCGCTATGAGGTGGTGCTCAGCGAACAGACCAGCTACCTCATGACCGATCTGCTCCGGGGAGTGATCGAGCGGGGAACGGGTAGGAATGCCAACATCGGGCGCCCCGCGGCGGGAAAAACGGGCACCCATTCTGACTATCAGGACGCTTGGTTTGTGGGCTACACCCCCGATTTGGTGGCTGGAGTGTGGTTTGGCGAAGATGCGCCCAAGCGCATGGTCTACCAAGGGGTGACCTACGGCTCCTGGAATGCGGCCACCATCTGGGGCAACTTCATGAAGGAAGCCCTGAAAAACACGCCGGTGCGGGACTTCCCCAAACCGGGCGGTCTGGTGGAAGGTATCCTCATCGACACCAAGACCGGGCTGTTGGTCCGGGACAACTGCGATCTGCCCCCCGAGGAGATCAGGCGGGAGATCTTCATTGCCGGAACAGAACCCACCGAGTTTTCACCCCGCTGTTCGGAGCCCTGGTGGCGCAGCATACCGTTTCTCAACCAATAACTCCTGAAAATCGA
>NZ_JBHGXH010000313.1:0-2515 GCF_041936445.1 Candidatus Darwinibacter acetoxidans
CCGCTTTTTCGGTTCGTGGACGTAGAATTCACGGTATGGGCTTTGCCGATAGGTTTTCCAGATGAGTTCATTCTGAAGTTCGATCAGGTTATCTTCGAGTAGATTTTCAAACTGCTGCACCTCTGCCCGGTTGCGTTTCCCTTTACGGGCGTTGCGATAGGCCCAGTACAGCGATCCGTAGTCATAGACTTGCGGATATAGATTCCGATACACTTTCAATTTTGCATCTACCCTTGCTTCTTGTGATCTGCAGCTGGTGGGTGGTGGGTATGACAGGCGGCCAAGACCGCCAGCCTCCCCACCGGGTTCTGTTTTTCGCCATTTCGGCGGGGGTGGCACCCCCTTATCCCCTTTGCACTGGACCTAGACCCGTGAGTCTAGGACTTCTGGCGATCAGGGGTTGAGCCAGGCGGAAGCCGATGTTGTTGTTCGAGTTCGAGCGCGGGTTGTTCAGGTTCAGAGACGGAACCCCGGCATTGGACGTGTTGTTCCAGTTGCCACCGCGCCTCGGCAAACGCTAATGGATACCACCCCATGGTTATCAGTTTCTGCACGACTTGATCCAGCCACCAAGCATCTTCCCAATTTCGGCCAGGTAGCGCGAAGTGATTTCATACTTCCTGAAAGGCAAGAAACCCAGCTCCATTGCCAGCCTGTTTTGCTGTCGCAGAAGTTCCAACTCCGCATCTAGCTCTGCAAGAAGTTCCCTTTTGCGTCTTGCTTTGTTCGCTCTGGTGATAAGTCTCATTATGCGGAAAAGAGTCTTCTTGATCTCTGCCGCCATCGTATGCTTCTCGCTTTTCGGGAACTGCCTCAGTGCCGGGTAAAGATACAGCGCCAGATCGTATGTCTTCTGCATGATTTTAAGCTCCATTTACTGCCTCCAATACAGATTACAACCTGCAGAACGCAGATTACCGATAATAAGCCGGGCGGAAGCCGATGTTGAGGCTCGAGTGCGAGCGCGGGGTGCTCAGGTTCAGAGCCGGACCCCCGGCATCGGACGTGTTGTTCCAGACGCCACCGCGCCTCGGCAAACGCTCACCAAGGTTGCGCATATAAACGGTGCCGGTACCGTAATTAGTATCTTTTGGGAACAGGCCCAGCTGGTGTAGGAGTGCTGGCGCAGCCACGTCTCTAGCTGTCAAATTGCGGAATGCAGTGCTGGCGTAAGGGTCGCCCGATGTTTGATTCACCACGGACGTAGCCAACACTATGTTCCCGGAGCCGTCTGCGTTTGTAGCATCGTACTTGAGGGTTCCCCCTGTTTCTGGTTCCACAAGACTACCATCGGGCATGATGGCCTTCCACGCTTCGCTGGCAGCAGACTGGTCTTTGGTATTATCAGCGGCGTTGTTGTTTTCGAGGATTTGGATCTCGCCGTCCACCAGGCGCAGGCCACCAACCCATTCCCACACGTTGCCGTTTAAGTCAAAGATGCCGAAGGGTGTACCATCATGGCTCCACGTCGCAGGACCTGTCCCGGTAGCCGTGCGCCCGTTGTACCAAGTCCCGCCGGCCTGGTAGCGATAGATAACTTCACCATACTCGCTGGTTCTGGAATAGTCTCGGCCAGAGCTGTTATTGCCCCTCGGCCAAAAACCGTTCATCCGGCACCAATTTAGGAGAAACGCCCACTCAGCGTTGGTTGTTAAATGCCATCTTGCTCCTTTTTGTTTGCACGCAGTCAGCGCTTGGTCGAAGGTTACGTATACTCTCGGGTCACGTCTGCGCAAGACCACGGCGCGCTCGGATGCCTCTGAACCAACGGTGATAGCAGGATATTTCCCCAGCCAAAGTTCGGAAACTGCACTGTTATTCACAATAAAAGCGGGGTGCAAAGCATTGCCCCAGCTGGAATCCAGCACGTTGAGTCGTGTTTCGGGTATCCGTACCATGATCGACGGATTGCCCTGATCATCGAAAATGCAGTCGTTGCGTCCGAAGCTGATGTCCAAAAGTCTCTTGGACATGTCGCTCTTTAGCGCCTCGTCACTCACCGGGCCACGCTCCACGAAATGGTTAGTAATCCAGTCCTCGACCGCGCGAACGTTATCCAAGAGTTCCCCAGAAGTGTACTTGCCACTAATAAATCTCATCGTCTAGCTCCCCCTCTTCTTCTGGCTCTGGTTGCGGGAACAGATGTGCATAGTTAGTTTTCAAGTCCCGTTCAAAGACGGGCACATATCGTTCAGCGTCCTCGGGAGTTCCCTTTACGGTCGTTTCTCCCTCTAACGCAACTCCCTCGTCTGAAAAACTCACCTGAATTCTATGGATTCCGTTACCAAAGGCTATAATCTGGTATGTCATACCTCCATCACCTCCACAGACACATTTCCGGCGGTAGAAACAGCGTAAATAGGCACTGCTGTTGACGGACTAAAGTCTATCTCGACAGAAGCCCCTGGCTCTAAGGACTGTCCGATGGTGTCGGTTATACCACTGCCTCCAATGCGGATCGCAACCGCCCGATGAAGGTTGCGGATAACCAGCTTGCTTCTATTGGCCTTCCGAC
>NZ_JBHGXH010000314.1:0-2097 GCF_041936445.1 Candidatus Darwinibacter acetoxidans
AGTCGGTGGGGGTAGTATTTGTTTACGAACCTGGATATGCCTATTGAGGCCACTGGCCACTCAAGCATTTCAAGCACACACTCCCTCCACTCCTCCTTGGTTGACCCTTGTGGTACGGCCATCAGCCTGATGTCCTGTCTCAGGATGTCGTCCTTGAAGAACACATCCATCGCCTCCCTACCCCTCTCCAGGGTCAGCTCCTTGTCTCGGATAGCGTCTGGCAGAACCATCTCGGTTGCACCAATGTCCTCTGCTATCTCGATTAATTCCTCCATTTTTAGTGGCTCACCCGTCTCAACCACCCCATTATCCATGAGGACGAAGAAGCCCTTCCTGGACTGCTCCCTAAAGAAGTCCCTGTATGCTGGCCTATCCATCAGGTGTGCCAGACACATGTTATACTGTTCGTCCTCTCTCATCCTCAGGTATTTGGTCGGTAATATCGTTGCTATTTCCATGTCTAATCCTCCTCCTCTTTGTCAGGGTCAGGGACTTCACCCTCCTGACCCCTTGCAAACACATTCATTATCATCATTGCGAAGTTACCCACATCGGCAGCCTCCAGAACCACGTCCCTCACGCTACCAATCTCCAGGGCTTCCTCCAGCTCACGTACCTCCTCTTTGAGGCATTCCAGGAACCACCCACAGTCCTCCCTGCTTGCGTTCTCCCAGTGCCTCTTGGAGTCGTTACACATGAGTTTATACTCCATCGCCTTGGCGAAATCCTTTACTTCTTGTCTGACTACGATATCCCTCACCCCTATCTGAATTCCTCTGGAACATTATCAGGCTCTAGGAACCTAACATACTTGCCCAGCCTTCTTGCGTATCTTATCTCGCTTGCAGTGCTCTCGCCGATGTACCCATCTACGTTCAGCACATATATCCCGTCTGATATGTCAATCTTTCTCTTGTGGAGATAGTCGAAGAACTCCTTTTGCTCCTCGCTTATATCCTCATCGTCTGCGTGCATGAAGCTCCCCACCTGGAATGTGGCCACACCCTCAATCTCAAGCTGCTTCATTGCGTCCAGCCAGGCCTGCTTAAACCTGGTGGAGCCGCATATAGTCACCACAGGTGGCCTGGGTCTGCTATCCCGATACACCTCCGCGCCGCAGTCCGCATCCTCCATTACTCGGACGCGCTTGACGTGAGGCATCTTACCGAGGATCCAGTTACCTAAGTCCTCGCAGGATGCTCTGCCGAAGTCGTAGACCACCACCTCCTCCCCGCGATCACCCGTAAGCCGCTTGTAGCTGGCCCTGGAGATGAGCGCCGCCTGGAGATCGTCCCGCAGATCATGAAACTCAATGTCTCGGTCAGCGTGATTAACGTCAGCCCATGCCGTGACACGGAAGTCGTGCATGTGCGGATGTTTCAGATACTCCCTAACACCACTGGCTTCAGGCCAGCAGTGCAGGGCTCGGACTGTCGTTGATACCCTTATCTCCATCATAACTCCGCCACCACCATTACTGGCAGGTGGAACGCCGATTCCACCCGCAGAGTCACCTCGACCCACTCGGGATTCACGGCATCATGGACGCGTTGAGCTACCAGGTTTGCCATGCCCTCCGCCGTGTGCTCAGTGTCCCGCAGGGATTCAATCCAGTCCTGCAAGCTGTTCCACTCGATGAGCTTGGTCTCCTCCTCGATCTCGATCATGGGCTTGTAACTGACCTCGATCGTTCCCCCGTAAGGCTTGCCTGGAACGGGACATATGGCCTCGAATTTCAGGTCTATACCTATGCTCATTACGCTACACACATCTTCACTCGGAACCACCACTGTCTTAATCATCTTTCCCATACCTCCTTACAAGTGCTACACCGAGATATACGAACGGTGTGTCGATCACTGCGATTATGAACTTCACTACCACGTAGGTCACGAACATCACGATCAGATCCTCCCACGGCATCACCCCTGCGAACCCTATAGTTAGGAACACCGCACTGTCTATCATCTGCGATGTTATAGTGCTGGAGTTGTTCCTGAACCACAGACCCAACCTCATCTTCCTCTTAATATAGTCGAATACCCACACATCCCAGGTCTGTGAGGCTATATATGCTGCCATGCTGGCCAACACCAT
>NZ_JBHGXH010000315.1:0-1201 GCF_041936445.1 Candidatus Darwinibacter acetoxidans
CCGGAAGCGGTCGGTTACCTGACGGGCAGTCTTTCGGACCTTCCCAGACCAGCAGACCGGGCAGGAGAGGCGGTTACAGTTGACCGGGTGAGCACGTGACCAGTGGGAAGGATCTTGAGAGCATGCAGCACCCCGCATGACGGTACCGCAGTGTTCGTTTGTGACCGTTCCCATGCCCGGAAAGTCATAAGGAGACTTGAGAGTCTCCAGATTCACACTAAGACCTATAGCAGGATACGGGACGGTATCAGGATCAGGGATCGGAGGACGGTCTGGACTTATCGCTTCATGGCATTTATATACCGGAGAGTCTAACACATCATCGTACTCCCGCAGCGCCTCGACCGTGACCCGAAAACAAATTGTCAGTTATTCGCCCGGTTGGGGCACTCGGGATTTTTGTCCAGTGACTAAGCCTTTAGCATCAGCCAGGACGCTGCTAACCGTTATTTTGGTGCCCGGTTACTTATACCTGCCGAAGCCAGGAGGACACGCTCCGCCTACGGCGTCGCTGACTCCGGCGCTTCGCGCCTGCGCGGGCCTTCGGCCCTTGCCATGACGATAGGCCCGGAGAGGGGGGCGGCGAGGCCCCCCTTCCGGTCCGGAAGGTTACCTCCGAGGCGACCACATAGGCCCAGGCAACACAGACGGACCCCGGGCGACGGGGGCCGGGGGCTCCCCGTCGCCGCCACCCTCCAGCCCCTCGAACAGCTCCGGGGGCCCAAACATCATCACGAACCCCCCAGTAGCCGCAGCCTCTTCGACCAGGACCTCGAGCACCGCCTCGAACGTCGCATCAGCAGCAGCCTGAAAGCAGTAGCAATCGATTATTTCGTCATCTTTCACCATATCACAACCTCACTTCGTAGTTGTAGCCACATATCCGGCAGGCTACAGGCCGTAGTTCACCCTCGATATCGACCTCAGGCTCGTCCGGCTCATCGTCCTTGAACCAGTAGCGGACCACCGGCGACCCGCAGACCGGGCAGACCGCAGCGTGATAGTGCTTCACGAACTGGTCCCCGACCTTCTTAACGTGCTTCGGGTTCAGGTAGCCGAAGGTCCTGGTCGCACGCTTGCCCTGGACATAAGCCGCGTGGGTCATGAGGTAAGAGAAGAGGGTGTAAATGTCGTCCTCGAAGCGATTTTCCTTCTCGTTCCACCGGACCGAGAGAGGGATCCCGCCTGGTCGCTTGTTCTT
>NZ_JBHGXH010000316.1:0-2214 GCF_041936445.1 Candidatus Darwinibacter acetoxidans
CCTTGCCCCGCGGCGTCATCGAAAAATACCGCCGCGGCGGACCCGCCGGCGACGGCACATCGCGATCCTTCAAAAATCCCTCTGCCTTCAAGCGGCCCAGAATCGGATAAATCGTGCTCTCCGACACCGCCAAATCCTCGATGCGCTTCAAGGCCTGCACGATTTCATAGCCGTAATTCTCGCCCTGCCGCAGCACCAGCAGCACGCAGTACTCCAGCACGCCCTTGCGCAATTGCGTAATCCAGCTCTCCATCACCAGCTACTCCGCATCATGTATTACGCAATACATAATACCGGCGCGACTGTCAAGCCGCCGAAATAAATAAAGAAAACGCCCCCCCAAAAAACTCTCCCCGCCCCCTTCCGGCGCATGCCGAAATGGTGTGCCTGGCGGGGGTCGAACCCACAACCTTTAGCTCCGGAGGCTAACGCTCTGTCCAATTGAGCTACAGGCACGCGGAGGAATTGTTTCCATGCGGACACTACGGCGCACCCGCACCCGTGGCAAGAAAAAAGGCCGTTATCGGTTGCGGGAACCCTGATCCTTAGCGACTGGTGAGGTGTCTGGATTTTGGGGGCGTTGTAGACGGTCAGGCACCACGGAGGCGACAATGAGGGGTGCAAACACCCCGGCAAGGGCTCTGACAAGGTGGTGTTATAAGCGTTCGAGTAGATTTTAGCCGGAAAAAGGCACAGCTCGGCTATGGGAGGGGGCATCAAGAGCAAGTTAGAGCTGGGCCGGGGGCCCTATGTGCATCCAAGCAGGCGATAAGCGGGGACCAATTCATGTAAGAAGTCCCTCCACCACTGGATCCAACCTGCCGCCACAAAGCAGACGGCCTTGAGCTGCCGCGCGTGCCGCTTGATTTCCACCGGAATCAGGAGCAGGTGATGAATGATCGTTCGAACCCGCTTGGGCTGATGTTCGTCGGGCAGATACAATAGCTTCATGGCTTGGAGCATGTTGAACGCCAGCATCCCGAGCTGATAGTAGACATTGTTGGCGGCCAGGCTCTTGCACGGGGGGTGATGAAGTCCCAGATCGATAAGCAACTCGCCGAAGCGCCGCTCGTAATCGCCTTTGAGCCGGTGTCGTTCAAAGATCGCTTCGGCAGGCCCCTCGGTACGCGACGGATCGCAGGCAACGAAGTTGTAGTTCCAGAAAAGCTCGCCATCGGCACGGCGGTGCCTGCACACGGCATAGAGCTTGTTCTTCTCACAGCCCGCCGGCCGGTAACGCAGCCGAGCGTATTGCGTCAGGTGGTCGTGCCCATCACGCCAGCGAATGATCTGCTCTTTGCTCCATGCAACCTCGGGCAGCAGGCTCGCGTTGCGATCCAGCGCTCGGGTCCACCGGTTGTAGCTGACCGTGTACTGATCGAAGCCCTCCTCGATGGCTTCGAGATACTTCCCGGCGCTCGAGGCGCTGTCGGCATACAGATAGCTGGTCTGCCCCGCCCACAGGTGCTTGTTGCGTTCGATCATCTCGGGCAACCAAGCGCTGACATCGTTGCCCGTCTCGCCACTGCTCAACGGCTCCTTGTGATCGGCAGGGGAACCGACCACCCCGTCCACCACGAACGGCCCAACCCACAGCGTCTGCCAAGAAAGGGCCACCTTGCCTGCATAGTTGAGCTTGGCCCCTTCAAAGCACTGTCCGCTAACTTCCAGTTGTGTGTCATCGAAAAAGCTCTCCAGTTGCCCGGCGTGAAGCAACCGCTCCGACTTTGCACGACCCAGCGCCCACTGGACGAACTCTTGCACGATTTCGCGCAACGCCGCCGCCCCTTCATCGCCGATGTTCCGCAACCATTCGCCCAGCGCCGTCTCGTCCGGGAACTTCTCGATTCCCAGGATCGCCTTAAGCGAGTCATCATCATCCAATCGGCCGGCATCGGCCAACGAGTCACCCCCGCTGGTGAAGCTGAATATAAAAGCGGCCACATATACGCACGGATCAAATCCCTTGCCGCAGTGCGTCCGGGGGTCCAGACGCCGATCCTTTTTTACCCGATCCCACAGACCAAACTCATGCGCCAACCCGTTCATTCCAAACTGGCCTCCGTGGGCTGTCGCGCGGTTTGAAGGGCGAAATTCAATGTCAATTCGGCGTTCTTGCTTCGTGTAGTGCTTGCTCATGCCCATAGTATAGCAAGAGGCGAGTCCAATTTCACCCGTAGGGTGAGCTTTTCCCCGGGTCGCTAAGGATTAGGG
>NZ_JBHGXH010000317.1:0-1128 GCF_041936445.1 Candidatus Darwinibacter acetoxidans
GCGCGAACTACACCTCATGGACCTCTTCATTCGGACGAAGTCCTCACTCCTGGACAAGCAGATCAATTCCCACTTCGAGCTTGCGAAATTCAAGCTGTTTGACGTGCTGGTAAACGGGTCAGTGGTTCCGTGCTGCGAGACGCTGCACAATGGAGTGCCATACTCCGCGGGTCTTAACAACTCGGCCAGGATCAATGTGGGCCTCGACATCATCCGCACACTGTCCCGACATTACGGGTTCTCGCCACCCATCTTCATCGACAACGCGGAGGCCGTCGTGCAACTCCTGCCGATGGAGGCGCAGATGATCAAGCTGATTGTGTCGGCTAAAGACAAGACATTACGAGTAGAGACGGAGGGGAAATAGATGTCCAAAAAAGCGACAAAACAGAAAGAAGAGCGGGCGCTAGTTAAGCCCATGGACAAGCTCAAGGCGGTATTGAGCGTGGAAAGCGTCCAGCAGCAATTCCGGAACGCACTTGCGGAGAATGCGGGAGCATTCACAGCATCAATCATCGACCTCTATGGTAGCGACAACTATCTGCAGCAGTGCGACCCTAACCAGGTCGTGATGGAGGCTCTCAAAGCAGCAACTCTTAAGCTGCCCATCAACAAGCAGTTGGGCTTTGCCTGGATCGTGCCCTACAAGGTCAAGGGCAAGCCTACACCGCAGTTTCAAATTGGATACAAGGGCTACATACAGCTTGCCATGCGCACGGGTCAGTATCGCTGCATCAATGCGGACGCGATCTATGAGGGCTGCGAAGTCGAGAGGGAGATCCTGACCGGTGATATCTGGATCAAGGGCACGCCAACCAGCGACAAGCCGATCGGGTATTTCGCCTACTTCGAGCTGCTTAATGGGTTTTCCAAGACGGCCTACATGACCAGGGCAGAAATGGAGGCCCACGGCAAGCGTTACAGTCCGTCCTATGGCATGGCCAACTCGGCCTGGACCACCGACTTTGATGAGATGGCCAAGAAAACCATGATCAGGCAGTTGCTATCAAAATACGGCTATCTCACTACAGAGATGATGACCGCCCTGACATCAGATACGGAGGATGTCGCGGATCGCGTGGAGACGGAAATCGAGATGGAAGCCAATACCGAAGAGCTGGACATGGA
>NZ_JBHGXH010000319.1:0-1032 GCF_041936445.1 Candidatus Darwinibacter acetoxidans
AAAGAAAGAGCGCCTTGAAGCTTCCCGAGGTTTCTGAAGGGGAGCTGGTACGCCACTACACCGCTCTCTCGACCCGTAACTACGGGGTTGACTCCGGCTTCTACCCGCTGGGTTCATGCACGATGAAATATAACCCTAAGATAAACGAAGAGGCAGCCCGGCAGCCCGGCTTCGCCTTCCTGCATCCCTGCCAGCCGGCAGAAAGTGTCCAGGGGGCGCTGGAACTGTTCTACCGCACCGAGTCATATCTAAAAGAGATCACCGGGATGGATCGGGTTACCTTTCAACCAGCAGCGGGGGCCCACGGTGAGCTGACCGGGATGATGCTGATTCGCGCTTATCACAGCTCGCGGAACGACCAGCGGAAAATAGTGCTGGCTCCCGACTCGTCGCATGGGACTAACCCCGCTTCGGCGGCTATGACCGGCTACAAGATAAAAGAGCTCCCTTCTGATGAGCGGGGGCTGGTCGATCTAAAGGCCCTTCGTGAGCTTCTCAATGAAGAGGTCGCCGCTCTGATGCTGACCAACCCGAACACCCTGGGTCTCTTTGAAGAAGATATCCTGGAGATCGCCGCTTTAGTTCACGATGTCGGGGGGCTGCTCTACTACGATGGGGCCAACCTGAATGCAATCATGGGCCACGCGCGGCCCGGCGATATGGGCTTTGACGTGGTTCACCTGAATCTGCATAAAACTTTTGCCACGCCTCATGGCGGGGGCGGACCCGGCAGCGGGCCGGTAGGGGTAAAGGAGCACCTGGCGCCTTTTTTACCGGTTCCCCTGGTGGAGAAGGGCGAAAGCGGCTACTACTGGAAGGACGACCTCCCTTTGAGTATCGGCAAGATACACGGTTTTTACGGGAATTTCGGCGTTGTTGTGAAAGCCTATACCTACCTGGTGATGATGGGGGCAGCGGGCCTGCGGCAGGCGGCTGCCGATGCTGTTCTTAATGCCAACTACCTGATGGAGCGGTTAAAAAGAAGCTATACTTTGCCCTATGACCGTCGCTGCAAGCATGAATTTGTCCTCT
>NZ_JBHGXH010000320.1:0-1101 GCF_041936445.1 Candidatus Darwinibacter acetoxidans
CTTCTACGTCGGCATACCTCTTCTTGCCAACGGTAAGATTGCCCACCATATTCGAAAGGGCCATCCCGATGGCCCCGCCCATGGCAGCCGCGCCCCCGCCGCCGGGGGTCGGTGCCTTAGAAGCAAGCGCCTCCAAAAAATAATCGCAGCTATTTTCCGACATGGCCATGGTAAAAACTCCTCCTTTATTTAATTAACTCCATCATTGACCGCCTGTGGACTTTATCGTGATCTCGTTCCGGTTCTCTTATTTATTCCTGAAGACAAGCTGCCGGGCTAGCTCCTGCAACAGCCCGGCCGGCCTCTCCAGCTCATTTAAGTAAACCAGCGCCTGGTGGTAAAGCTCTTCGGTGCGCTTCCGTGCCGCCTCCGCACCGAGCAGGGCTGGAAAGGTGGCCTTTTCCCGGGCCCGGTCGGCGCCTACTTCCTTGCCCATTTCGGCGGCATCTCCTTCCAGGTCCAGCAGATCGTCAGTGATCTGAAAAGCCAACCCCAGGCAAGAACCGTAGCCGCTGAGCGCCTTCAGCACGGCCGGTGAAGCTCCCGCGGCAATGGCTCCGCAGCGCACCGCCACCTGCAGCAGGGCTCCGGTCTTGCAGCTGTCGATCCGCTCCAGTTCGGACAACCCGATCATTCGCCCCTCGGACTCGAGGTCGAGGAGCTGTCCCCCGACCATCCCCCGTCTCCCGGAGGCCCGGGCCAGCTCCAGGCTAATCTGCAGCGCCCGCTCAAAGCAGCCCTCCCGGAGTCCATAGCCGGCCACCAACTCAAAAGCGAGGGTCAGCAAGGCATCTCCGGCTAAAATGGCAGCAGCCTCGCCGTAAACACGGTGACAGGTTGGCCGGCCCCGGCGCAGTGCACTGTCGTCCATCGCCGGAAGGTCATCATGGATAAGCGAGTAAGTATGGATCAATTCCAGGGCGCAGGCTACCGGCAGCACCCGCTGGCCGGAAAGACCAAAGGTCTCCGCTGCGGCGATAGTTAACAGCGGGCGCAGCCTTTTTCCTCCCGCGGTAACGCTATAACGCATCGCCTCCCGCAGAAGGGCCGGCTCCTCGCCCGGCTCGAGCAGCTGTAAGAGATACTGATCGATCGCCTCGC
>NZ_JBHGXH010000321.1:0-2311 GCF_041936445.1 Candidatus Darwinibacter acetoxidans
TGTGGCCGAGGAAAAACTGGGCCGACACCTTCTGCCCGGCGAGACGGTCCACCACCACAACAGCAAGCGCTGGGATAACCGTCCGGGGAATATCCATGTTTTCGACTGCCCGGGCGATCATACACGGCATCACGCCAAAATAAGACGAAAGGAGGTTACCAAATGTTAGTTTTCATCGGCCCGGCCCGCGATGTCATTGCTCACATCCGGGCGCTATGTCTGTTGGAAGGGGACAAGCCCGTCTCGCTGCTCCTCGCGGAGCTGGGGGCGGGAGTGAGGATGGGGGGTGTAGTGCATTGAGTGAGGGACAGGCTGGGCATGGGGAGCAGGAGCGGAAGATCTGCCCGCTTTACAAGGCAGCGGCGATCATCTCGGCCAAAGGCCTGGGCATGCCTGTGACCTGCGACGGCAGAAGCTGCGGGATGTGGGCGCTGTGCCAGGGGACTAAAATTTATAACCCCGTGCCGGTGAAAATGATCAAGGATTCACCGGTGGGGCTGTGAGTTTGGCGGGGTGGCGGAAGAGAGACGCCGGATACTGCGTGTCGGATAGAGGCGTTACCCTGTGGCTGCCAGGGATGAACCCAGCGCGCAGGCACGCAGTTGCGCAGTAGTGCCGGGGAGAGTGGCCCCGGCCCCCGCCCGATAAAGAAAGAGAGGATGGAGATGGTGGAAAAGATTTGGAACGAGAAAGGCGAGGCATACCAAATAGGTGGACGCATTATCAGTATTAAGCAAGCCCGGAGCGAGGGCAGGTTGGTCAACCATCCTTTTGGGCGTGATGGCACTGGATACTTGCGTGACGGTGTTATTTATCCGAATCGAGATTAGCCCCACACCACACCGCCACCGGGGGCGGCATACCCGGCATATTGGGACACAGCCCCGCCAGTAAATGAGAGGAGGGAGAAACATGCGACAAAAACTGATTCGTCTGCTTCTGATGCTGATAATCCGGGAGCAGATATTGAGAGGGGAGGGAGCGTAAATGTTTGGCGATCTCGAGATTAATGAAGCCACCGCCAACTATATTATTATCGACGCGCTTTGTCTGTATTTCGGCGGCGAGGCGATGGACAAGCAGGAGCCGGGCGATCCCCGCGTCATACGAGCACTTGAGAATATGGAGCTGCTATCAGATATCCTTTGGCGGCGCCATATCAAGGGCAAAGGCTGGGGAGAGTTGGCAAAAGCGCTTGACCGGCGAGTGGCGGCAATATGGGATGGGATGATAGATGCCAGGGGAGAGGAGGCTAATCGTGGCCTTACACATATACCGGAACGCTAAAGGAGAGCGTGTACCCGGCGTTACCACCGTCATCAGTGGCAATCTTGGCTGGAATAAGCAAGCCTTGATGTATTGGGCTAATCAGCAGGGGCTTGACGGTAAGCACCACCGCGAAGTCAGCCAGACCGCCGCCGACATCGGCACTATTGCCCATGCGATGGTAGAGGCCGACTTGAAGGGGAAGGAGTGGCGCGATCTCGTGGACTTGCAGGGTGTCACCGCTGTCATGATCGATAAGGCTGAAAAGGCTTACTCAGCATGGCAGGAATGGAAATCCCTTGTAAACTTCCAGCTACTAAAATCTGAAGAATCCCTCGTATCGGAAAAGTATAACTACGGCGGGACAATCGACGTGGCTGTTATCAAAAAAGCAACAAGCATTGTCGATCTGAAAACAAGCAACAACATATATCCCGATCATCGCATCCAGATCGCCGCATATGGACAGCTTTGGAACGAGAACTACCCGAACAATCCGGTTAAATCATACTACATATTGCAGTTAGGGAAAGACGGTTCATTCGCCTACTACTACTACCCCGATCTCACTCCGGCATGGGCGGTTTTTCAAAACCTTCTTGCCATCCACAAGCTGAAAAAGGAGGTTTAACCTTGAATCATTCTGAAAGTATCGCCAATATAGCGAAAGCCTTAGTCTCATTCCAGGCCGAAATTAAAAACCCTGCGAACACGGCTGATAATCCCTTCTTCAAGTCTAAGTATGCACCCCTAAACGAAATCCTGAACTATGTCCGCCCCGTTTTATCAAAGCATGGTTTAGCTGTTGTCCAATCCCCCGGCGGAGACGGGGACGTAACAACTATTACCACCCTTTTAATGCACACATCCGGGGAGTGGATTGAGACCGATCCGCTAGGACTAAAGGCGGAAAAACAGACGGCGCAGGGGACCGGGAGCGCGGTAACGTATGGCAGGAGGTATTCCCTGTCTGCCGCTTTGGGGATCTCAAGCGAGGATGATGATGACGGCAACCAGCAGGGGCGGAGTGTTAGGCCTCAAGCGG
>NZ_JBHGXH010000322.1:0-92321 GCF_041936445.1 Candidatus Darwinibacter acetoxidans
CAACCAGGGCCAAGATCTCACCCCTGGCCAGGCTCAAAGAGACATCCCTGAGGGCATTGAGATACTGGGTTGGGGCTGCAAAGCGCCTGATGGGGAAGTACACCGATACATTCTTAAGCTCCAGCAGCTGCTCCCCTGTCATCGGGGCTCCCCTCCTCTGCGTAGAGATGGCAGGCCACCTGATGGTCTGGGGCCACGTGCCTGAGCTTGATGGGCCGAGTGCATCTAGCCATACGCTGCCCGCAGCGCTCGTAAAACAGGCAGCCCGGCTCGGGGTTCAGCAAGCTCGGGGGTTTACCCGGGATGCCCCCGTAATCCTTTCCCTCCCCCAAGAGGGCCGGAAAGGAACTTAAAAGACCCTGGGTGTAGGGGTGATGGGGCCTGGCGTACAGATCCCGCGCCGGGGCCACCTCCGCCAGCCTACCCCCGTACATCACCGCGATCCGATCCGCCACTTCCAGGAGCAGCGAGAGATCATGGGTGATGAAAATGACGGCAAAGCCCAAGCGCCTGCGGAGCTCCTCGATCTTCTCCATAATGGTCCTTTGCACCACAACGTCCAAGGCAGTTGTGGGCTCATCCATAATCACCACCTGGGGCTGCAGGAGCAGAGCCATGGCGATCATCACCCGCTGCCGCATACCCCCCGACAGCTGATGGGGGTAGTCCCTCAGCCGATCCGGAGGGAGATCCACCAGTTCCATCAGCTCCCTTACCCTTTCCCGGGCCGCACGTTTGGGTATACCCCGCCTGTGGGCGAAAATTCCGTCCAGGAGCTGTTCCTCGATGGTGAGCACTGGATTTAAGGCACTCATGGCCGATTGGAAAACCATGGAGATTTTACTCCAGCGGATCCGGCGCAGCTCCTCCTCGGGCAGGTAGGCGAGGTTCTGCCCCTCCAGGATGATCTCCCCGGCGAAGATCTTGCCGCGGCCCTTGAGCAGGTTCATGAGGGCAAAGGCCAGAGTGGATTTGCCGCAGCCGGATTCCCCCGCCAGCCCCAAAAACTCTCCCCGGCGCAGGTTGAAACTGACCCGGTCCACGGCCCGCACCCGGCCCAGCCTGGTCTCATAGCCCGCTTCCAGCTCTTTGACCTGCAAAACAACATCGTTCAAGCGGTTCACCTACCTCTGGCGCAGTTTGGGGTTGGAGATTTCATCGATGGCGAAATTCAAAAGGGCCAGGGCCGTCCCGAGTAAGCCGATGGCCAGGCCCGGGGGCAGGAACCACCACCAGGCACCGTAGAGCAGGGCTGCGCTGTTGCGGGCCCAGTACAGCAAGGTGCCCCAGGAGACCACAGTCAGGTCCCCCAGGCCCAAAAAAGAGAGGGAGGCCTCCCCCAGCACCGCGGCCACGGTGGAGGACAGGAAAGTAGCCATGACCAGCGGGATGATGTTGGGCAGGATCTCCCGGAACACGATGGCCAGGGGGCGTTCCCCCAAGACCTCCGCGGCCTGCACGTATTCCCGCTGGCGCACCGAGAGCACCTGGGCCCGGATCACCCTAGCGCCCCAGGCCCAGCCGGTAAGGGCCAGGACCAGCACGATGGGGAGGATCCCCTCCAGTCTGATGTAGGTGGCGATGACAATGATCAGCACCAGGGTGGGGATGACCAAAAAGACGTTGATCACAAAGGAAACGACCTCGTCCACCCAACCGCCGAAGTAACCAGCGGCAAGCCCCACCGCAACCGAGATGAAACTGGTGAGCAGCCCCGTACTGAGCCCGATAAACAAGCTGGTGCGGGTGCCGTAGATAAACTGGGAGAAAATATCGTGGCTGGTCTGGGTGGTGCCCAGAAGATGCTCCCTGCTGGGGGGAGCCAGCATCTGGAACCGGCGCCCGTCCTCCCCCCGGTTTTGGTGGGGGCCGTAGGGAGCAAGCAGGGGCGCGAGCAGCGCCACCAGCACAAACAGACCCAGGAACACCAAACCGGCCAGAGCCTTCCTGTTGCTGAGGAAGAGGCCGGCGAAATCCCGCATCATTCGGCGCTACCCCCCCTCACCCGGGGATCCAGGGCCAAAATGGCCAGGTCCGCCAGGAAATTGGCCACCAAAACGGCCAGGGAAACAAACAGGAATACGCCCTGGATCAGCGGGTAGTCCCTCTGCTGGGTGGCCTGGTAGAACATGAAGCCCACCCCTGGGTAGGAAAACACCATTTCCGTCATAAGGCTGCCCCCCACAACGAAACCGAGCTGCATGGCAAAGCCGGTGATGGAGGGCAAAACGGCGTTGCGGGCCGCGTAGTGGTACTTGATCCGGGCCGTAGAGAGCCCCTTGGCCTCGGCGGCGGTGATGTAGTCTTCCGCCAGCACGTTGAACATGTTGTTGCGCATGAGCAAAAGCCAATACCCCAGGGAGGTGAGGGCCACGGTGGCCGCGGGAAGAAAGCCATGCTTAACCACGGAACGGACAAACTCCCAGGAAGTCCGGTCCAGGATATTGGGATCCGCCCCGCCTCCCAAAGGAAAAATGGGGTTGCGGAAGGCAAAGAAGTAGACCAAAACCAAGCCCAGCCAGAAAAAGGGAAAGGAGCGGACAAAGAGGAAAACACCTAGAACCGCCGAGGAAAGGGAATGCTCCCTCCTCCAGGCGATCTCCGTCCCGAGAAGAGTGCCCAGGACAAAGCTGATCACAGTGGCCAGACCCACCAGACCCACCGTCCAGGGAACTGACTTCCCCAGCACGGTGAGGACCGGCGCGGGATAGTGGCTCACCGACAAGCCCAGATCTCCCCGGAGCAGGTTGGTGAAGTAGAGCCAAAACTGCTGCAGGAGACTCATGTCGCTCTGTCCCCCGAAGGCGGCCCGGATGGCCGATTCCGCCGCGGGATCGAGATTGCCCAGCTGGTGGATGAGCACCGTGGCCGGATCCCCCGGCATCAGGCGGGGCAGCACGAAGTTGACCACGATGGCGGAGAAAACCGCCAGGAGCAACCAGGTCAATTTGCGCAGGAAGTACTTCATCTGCTGTTCACCTTACCTTGGAGGGGCATCCCCCAGCGGAGCTGGGGGATTGCCCTGTTACTGCACGGGCTGGAGGTTGAGGAAGATAAGCATCTTGCCCATGCCCGCAAAGTGCGGATCTACATAGGGATTCTCCTCATTGGGCCAGCCGGTGAAGTTGCGGGTGCTGTACTGGAACCAGATGGGGTTAAAGAAGAGGGGCACAAAGGGCACGTCCCTCATGAACTCGGTGATCACCGTTCCCATCAGCTGCGCCTGCTCGTTGGGATCGGCGGTGCGCCTAAAGGCCTCCAGGGCCTCATCCACCACCGGGTTTTGGTAGCGCACACCGGAATGGGTGTCCGCGGCCTGCCCGATGGGCGCGTAGTGCCGGGAATGGAGGATGTTGTCAAACTGGAAGAAGGCCGAGGAGCCCGAGGTGGCGTAGCCCATGGACATCTGGTAGTCGCCGTTGATCAAGTTATCCATGAAGGGGGAAGGCCAGGCCAGCTGGACCACCCGGGCCTGGATGCCTACCGCGGCCAGCTGTTCGCTGATCACTTCGCAGGCGATAATCCAGTCGCTCCAGCCGGTGGGCACATAGAGCTCAAAGGAGAGGGGAACTCCGTCCTTTTCCATGATCCCAGAGCTGCCTATGCGATAGCCTTCCTCCCCCAAAAGCGCGACTGCCCCGGCTGGGTCAAACTCCGCGGCAAAGGCCCTGGCCTCCTCGGGCACCCAGGGCAGGAAGGCCTTCTTCACCCCGGAGCGGTCCGCCGGCAGGGCCCCGGAAGCCATGATGGTGGTGATCTCCACCGGATCAATGGCCATGGCCACCGCCCTGCGCACCTTGGGGTTGTTGAAGGGCGCAGCTTCGTTGTTCAAACTCAGGTAGACGATGTTGCCTTCCGGCAGCCAGTAGTGGTTGTGCTCCGGGTCACGGGCCACATAGACCTGGTCGATGTTGGCGATGAAATAGCCGCCCCAGTCCACTTCCCCGTTGATGATCTTCATGGCCGCCTGCTCATTGCCGGTAGCCCCGATATACTGCACCCCGTCGATGTACGGGAGCGGCAATCCATCCTCGCCCATCCGCCAGTAATTGGGGTTGCGGGTGAGGCTGTAGGAGAACTCGGTGAAGCTCCCTTCAACGAACATAAAGGGACCTGTGCCCACGGGATTCTCGTTCCCCGTCCACTCCCCGGGGTTTTCCACGTCCTTCCAGATATGCTCGGGGACGATATACACCTCTGCCACCCTGGTGAGGATGGGGATGTTCACACCGTCGAAGATCAGCTGCAGGGTGTAGTCATCCACCTTGACCACATCCACAAGGCCCTGCTGCCAGATGCCCGCCCGATCCAGGGCGGCGTTCTCCCGGCCCAGGTTAAACGTGAAGAGGACATCATCCGCGCTGAACTTCACTCCATCGTTCCAGTAGACATGGTCGTGGAGATAGAGCGTTAAGGTGGTCAGGTCCTCCGACCACTGGTAGGACTTGGCCAGCCAGGGGATGATCTCCCCGGTGTAGTTGTTGCTCACCAGCAGGGGCTCATAAAAATGCCCCAGGGTGGACTGGAGGGCGGTTGGCGAGAAGGGGTTGAAGTTTTTGACCAGCACACCCTGCCTGCCCTCGGTTATTCTAACGATGCCGCCGCGCCTTACTTCGGCGCTGACCAGGGCAGGTAGGACCAAAACCACCGCCAACAGGATAGACCAAAACACAAACCAGCGTGACTTGCTCATGGTTTACCTCCTCCTGCTGAATTAGCTTTGTTCGGTTTGGCCAGCAACTGTTCCTGCCCCGCTCTCACCTCCTCTGCCCATAATAGCTAGGATGGCACCGCCTCGCGGTGTCCATCGCTTGGTGGATAGCAGATCTTGCCCAAAACCCCGGGCCTGCCCCCGGTTGCTCCCGGCACGTTGTTCGTCCTCCGCTCCAGGGCCGCCTTGGCCAGGAAGGCAAAGGCCACCGCTTCCTTGGCTTTGCCCGGAAGGCCCACCGCCTCATGGGTGAGTACTGGGATGGGGAGAAGATCCTGGAGCATCCCCATGAGCGTGGGGTTGTAGCTGCCCCCTCCCCCCACAATGACCAGCTGGGGAGCGGCGTGGGGAAAAATGAACCGCTCGTACTGCTGGGCGATGCTGTGGGCGGTAAAGGCGGTGACGGTGGCCACCAGATCCTCCCCCGACAGGCCCGAGCTTGCCACCAACTCCCGGGCGAACTCCCTGCCGAAAAGCTCCCGCCCGGTGGTCTTGGGCGGGGCCTGGTGGAAATAGGGGTGGGAAAGAAGGCGCGCTAAAAGCCTTTGGTCCACCCTCCCTCGGGCCGCGATCTGCCCATCCCTGTCGAAGCTCTCTTGACCTTCCGTGATCATCTCCACCACCGCATCGATCACCATGTTCCCGGGGCCGGTGTCAAAACCCAGCACCGGAGCCACAGCACCTTCCTCGAGCACCAAGGTCACATTACCGATCCCCCCGATATTCTGCACAGCAGCGGGGGCCAGGTGGCGGAAGGCGATCTGGTCGAAATAGGGGACCAGGGGCGCCCCCTGTCCCCCTAAAGCAATGTCTGCCGGCCGGAAATCCCCCACGGTGACAACCCCCGTGCGGTTGGCAATCACCGCCGGTTCACCGATCTGCAGTGTAGCCCGGCCGGGAATATGGTAGATGGTCTGGCCGTGGGAACCGATCAAGTCGATCTGATGGAGAGCCATCCCCGCCCGCTCCGCCACCGCGAACACCGCCTGGGCGAAAAGCTCACCCAGCTCCATGTTGGCCCGGCAGATGGCCTCCACATGGGAAGTAGCAGGGTCGCACAGGGAAAGCAGCCAAGCCCGCTGCGCCGGGGTATAGGGCTGCGTCAAAAATTCCACAAGCTCAAAGCGATCATCATCGTAGATACGCACCAAAGCGGCGTCGATTCCATCCAGAGAGGTGCCTGACATCAGGCCCACAGCTAGGCGCGCAGCCATCCTGCTCACCCCCGAAGCTTAAGCTCCAGTAGCAAAGGGATCAAAGGCATCACGCAGGGCATCGCCCATGAAGTTGAAGGCCAAAACGGAGACCACGATGAAAATCCCCGGGATCATCAGCCAGGGCTGCATGCGCATCACATCCATGCTCTGGGCATCCCGCAAAAGCAGCCCCCAGCTGGTCATGGGCTCCTTGATCCCCAGGCCCAAGAAGCTGATGGTGCTCTCCCCCATGATCATACCCGGGAAGGACAAGGTGGCGGTGACCACCAGGTAGCTGACGATGTTGGGCAGGATATGGCGGAAGATGATGCTGCGGTCCCCCGCGCCCAGGGCCCGGGCCGCTTCCACAAACTCCTTTTCCCGCAGGTTCAAAAACTGCCCCCGCACCACCCGGGCCAGGCTGGTCCAGTCCAAAAAGGCCAGGATGGTCACTACGCCAAAATACACTTTCACCGAAGACCAGTTAGGCGGCAGCATCACCGAGAGGGCCAGCCACAGGGGAATCCGGGGAAAGGAGCGCAAAAGCTCGATGAAGCGCTGGATGGCGTTATCCACCCGGCCGCCGTAGTAGCCGGAAATGCTGCCCATGGCTGTGCCGATGAGGAAGCTCAAAAGGATTCCGAACACGCCCACGCTGAGGGTGACCCGCCCGCCGTACAGGGTGCGGGCGAAAAGGTCCCTGCCGAAGCGGTCGGTGCCGAAGAGGAAGAGCTGGCCGCCGGAGTCGGCGTCCACGCCGAACAGATGCAGATCGCACTGGAAGCCTAAGAACTTGTAGCTGTGCCCCCGCACCAAGAAATAAACGGGGTACTTCCTGCTGGTATCCTCCTCCCAGCGCACCTCCAGGGTAATGGGATCCCGGCTCCGCTGCATACCGTACACAAAGGGCCGCAGGCTGAAGCGGCCGTCGGCATCCCGCCAGTGCAGCTTGGTGGGGGGACAGTTGGTGTAGTCCCGTCGCTGGACCAAATAGTCAGTTGGCGCGATGAAGGGAGCAAAGATAACCAAAAGGTAGAGGAAGGCCAGCACGAAAAAGCCCAGCATGCCCAGGCGATGAGCCTTAAAGCGGCGGAGCATCAGCTGTGATTGGGACAGCACTTTCCACTCTTGAGCCATACCCTCTCCCCCCTTCACTCAAATCTGATGCGCGGGTCGGACCAAGCCAGGAGGATATCCGCGATCAGGTTCCCCAGGAGCATCAAAAAGGCAGAAAACATCAAAAAGGTCATCACCAGGTACTGATCCCCGTTGATCAGGGCATCGTAGAAAAAGGGGCCCATGGTGGGTAGATTGAGCACGATGGAGGTGACAATGGTTCCGCTGATCAGCTCCGGCAGCTGCATGCCGAGAAGGGAGATCAAGGGGTTGATGGCGTTGCGCACCGCGTGCTTGTAGATCACCACCCGCTCGCTGAGCCCCTTGGCCCGGGCGGTGACCACATACTGGGCCTGGAGCACATCCAGGAGGTTGGCCCGCATGAGGCGGATCAAACCAGCAGTCCCGCTTAGGCCGATGGCGATCAGGGGGATCCACAGGTGTTTGAGCAAATCGACAAACTTGGCCCAGGTCCAGGGCGCGCCGATGTACTGCTGGGAGAAGAGGCCCCCCACGGCAGTGCCACCCAGGCGCAGGCTCAGGTACATGAGCACCAGGGCCAGGAAGAAGCTGGGTATGCTCACCCCGATAAACCCGATAAAAGTCAGGAAGTAATCCAGGAATGAATACTTGTGGGTTGCAGAATAAATTCCGATGGGAATGGCCACAACCCAGGAAAAGAGCATGGTGGCCCCGGCCACCACCACTGTCCAGCCCAGCCGCTCCCAGATCAGCTCCTGGACAGGGCGCTTGTAGGCAAAGGAGTAACCAAAATCACCCCGGGTGAGGATTCCCTTCACCCAGGTCCAGTACTGCAGCGGCGCGGGCTGGTCCAGCCCCAGACGGGCGCGGATCTGCGCCACCATCTCGGGGGTAACCCGGGGATCGGTTAGGTACTGGGTGGTGAAATCCCCAGGCTGCAGCTTGATCACCGCGAAACAGAGGATGGAAATGAGCACCATCATGGGCACCATGATGGCCAGCCTGCGCAGGATGTAGCGGGCCATAGGATCATCCTTCCAATGACGGGAGTGGGGCCAAAGGCACCGCCTGGGCGGTACCTTTGGCCGGTTTCCTTTTCCAGAAGTTGAGCCGCCTGTTTACTGCTTAATGAACGCCGTGTAATTGGTGCCGATGATCTGGCCGTTTTCCTGGATGAAAACGTTGCCCACAGCGTTGCTCACCGCGGCCAGCTCCATCCCCTTGGCGATGAAGATCACCGGTACCTTGTCGGCGTAGATCTCCTGCCACTCGTCGTAGTAGGCTTTGCGCTGAGCCACATCCATTTCCACTTCGCCTAGTTCAAAGAGGTCAAAGACCCGGCGCTCCCAATCCACCATGTTCTCCAGCACCGGCTGCTGGTTTTCGTCCATGGTGCTGCGGTGCCAGTAGTACAGGGCCCTTCCCGGCTGCCAGATGGCCTTGCGCAGCTGCGGATCGGGCTGGTTACCGAAGGCTTCGATCATCACTTCGAACTCACCGGCACTGCGCCGCTCGCCCACCAGGGCGGAGCTGATCAGCTGGAGGTGGGTGGGGATGCCCAGCTGGTCCCATTCGTTTTTGAGGATCACCGCGATATCGTTGTGGGCCTGGACATTCACCGCCGTGGTTAGGGTCAGCTCAAAGGGCCGGCCGCTGGGCAGCTCCCGGATGCCGTCGCCATCGCGGTCCACAATGCCCAGCTCCTCCAGGAGCTCCTTGGCTTTGTCCAGGTCATAGGGCCGCATGATCTTTTCGATCTCGGGGTTGTAAAACGCCTTGTTGGCCGGCAGGACCGGTACTCCCGGGATGATGGCCAGGGTGTTGTAGACATCCTCGATGATCCGGTGGCGGTCGATGGTGTATTCCATCGCCTGGCGGAACTTGTCGTTGCGGAAGATCTCCCGCTTTTCAGCATCATCCACATCCCAGTTGAAGGACAGGTGCGGCGGGCTGGGGGTGGGGCTCACAGGTGAGCCGGTGAGCACCCGGTAATTGGCGCCAGCCAGCTCTTCCCGCTTCAGGGCCGGGTAGTTCTGTCCGGTGATGGTGATGCGGTGGATCTCCCCCGCCCGGAACTGGGCCAGCATCACTTCGGGATCCTGCACGATCAGATAAACCAAGCGGTCCACATAGGGCAGCTGATTACCCTCGGGGTCCACCCGCCAGCTGTAGGGATTTCGCTTGAGGGTGATCTTCTGATCCACGATGTACTCGCTGAGTACGAAGGGCCCCGTGCCCACGATATCTTCCACAGGTGTATCCGTCGTCCAGGCCTGGTTGATGGTCCCCGGCTCCACCCCCCGGTTCAAGGCGGCGATATAGGGTTCCAGTTTGTGTTTGGGTACCATCAGGGCATGGGAAAGCACCCTGGTGAAGGCGCCGTAGGGCGAAGGCAGGATGGCCTTGACCGTGCGGTCATCCACTTTTTCCCAGAGCACCGGCTGGCCGCCCAGGGTAAAGCGGTCCACGGAGTTCCCCTCCGCATTGGGATTCATCACCACATGCACCATGGTGAAGACCACATCATCCGCGGTGAAGGGCGTTCCATCTGACCAGAGCACATCCCTTAAGTAGAAGGTGACCTGGGTGCCCGTTTCATCCACTTCCCAGCGCTCCGCCAGGGCCGGGATGAGCTCCCCGGTTGCGGGGTTTTCAGCGACTAAGGGATCCAGGATGTTGTAGAGGACCGTGTAGGCGTTGTTGTCAATCACTCCGTAGAAGTTGAAGGAGCGGGGTGCAGCGGACAGGCCCAGCACCAGTTCGCCGCCGTAGGTCCCGATCTCCTCGAAGAGAGCCGGGTCAACCACCGCCGGATTGGGGGGAAGTTGAGCGGCGGCAGGAAGCGCCAAGGCCAACAACAAAAGCAAAACCAGCGCAACTCTCTTCACAGTTATTACCTCCTTGCGATTTGTCTCGGACAGCGCCATTCCTATCAGTTCTTAACGGCAACCACCTCCCCCCAAGGTTTTCAGTCAGGGACAAAACCGTGGGCCGAAGTATCAAGTGAGGCCCGGAATGCTCACCGGCAGCCGGCCCCCGGCCTGGGCCTTGCCCAAGAGCACCTCCGCCACCACATCCCAGACCAAGGGCCTGCTGCCGTAGGCGGCGATGTAGGTGGGCACTTCCGGGAAGGCCTGGAGCTCGTAGGGCGTGCGGGATCCTACCACGATCACCCGCCCGTGCTCAGCCAGCAAAGCCCCAACCAGCCCCACCTGGGCGGGGTTGCGGTGGGCATCGGAGGTGACCACCAGGACCTTCGCCGCCTGCCTGGCCTGGGCCAAAACCGCGGCCAGCTCCTGGTCAGAGCCTGAGCTGCCCACCGCGGCGGCTTGGAGCTTGGCTGAACCCTTTTCCTGCAAGGCCCGGGCCAGGGTGCCCACGCCCAGGAGGACATCCTCCGCCTGGGTGGCGGCCTGCTCCTGGAACTCCACCACCAAGATGGGTTCACCGCCCAGGGGCAGATTGCCCCCATCCCGCACAAGTGTGATGCTCCGGCGGATGGCCTCCCGCATAATCTCCACATGCTCCGGCCCCCCTGGCTTGAGATCCAGCTGCCGGGCCAGGTGCCGCTTAAGCTTCAAAATCCGCTGCAGCGACTGGTCAATGCGTTCTTCGGGGATCCTCCCCTCCCGCACCGCCGCTACCAGGGCCTGCAGGGCCTGGGCCTGGAGATCTTCGCTGTGGCTGATGATGGCCAGATCCGCCCCCGCGGCGATGGCCTGCACCGCGCCTTCCACCGTCCCCACCGTCTGTTTGATGGCTGCCATTTCCATACAGTCGGTGATGATTAAGCCTTCATAGCCCAGCTCCTCCCGGAGCAGGCCCGTGAGTACCCTAGGGGAGAGGCTCGCAGGAAGCTTCTCCCGGGACTCCAGGGCGGGAAAGACCACATGGGCCGCCATAATCCCCGCCACCCCTGCGGCCACCGCAGCCCGGAAGGGCACAAGCTCGATCTCCTCCAGACGCTGCCGGCCGTGGCTTAGGACCGGCAGGTGGTGATGGGGGTCCAAATCCACATCCCCGTGCCCCGGGAAGTGCTTAGCCACCGCGGCCAAGTACCTCTGGTAACCCCGGATGGCGGCAGCCCCCAGGCTAGCCACCAGGTGGGGATCCTCGCCGAAGGAGCGCACACCGATCACCGGGTTGTGGGGGTTGCTGTTCACATCCACCACGGGGGCCAGGTTCATGTTGATCCCCACGGCCCTCAGGTCGCAGGCGGCGGCGGCACAGACCTGTTTGGTAAGTTCAGGGCTGCCCGCGGCGCCCAGGGCCATGGCGCTGGGGGCTACCGCCAGCCCCTGGGTGAGCCGGGCGATGGTACCACCTTCCTGGTCCACCGCGCTGAAAAGCGGCGCCCCGCTGGGAGATCGGCCGGCCAGCTCCTGGAGCTCGGCGTTGAGCTCCGCGAAGCGGCGCAGCTCACCCACGTTGCGGGCGAAATGGATCACGCCTCCCAAGTTGTATTCGCTGATCAGGTTGCGCAGAAAGGGGGTGATTTCCCTTCGGGGATAGCCCACCATGAGCAGCTGTCCCACTTTTGCTTCCAAAGCAAGATCCATCCCTATCTACCTCTGCTCCTTTGCCAGCCTGATGGCTCCGGCCACAAAGCCCTCCGCCGCGGCTAGAAGCTCCTTGGCCCGGGGCAGATCGCAGCCTGCCTCCAGCATGACGATGGCCGCTTTGATACTCCCTTCCGCCTGCTTGAGGGCGTCTTGGGCGGCCCTTTGGTCCACCCCCGCCGCTTCCATCACAATCCGCTCCGCCCGGCGGCGCAGCTTTTCATTGGTGGCCTGCATATCCACCATCAGGTTCTGGTACACCTTCCCCAGGCGGATCATGGTCACGGTGCTTAGAATATTCAAAACCAGCTTCTGGGCGGTCCCCGCCTTCATCCTGGTAGAACCGGCGATCACCTCGGGGCCCACCACCGGGGCGATGACGATCTCCGCCAGTTTGTGCAGGGGAGTATCCCGGTTGCAGGTGAGGCCGATGGTCCCCATACCGATTTCCCGGGCCTTCTCCAGCGCGCCCAGCACATACGGCGTGCGGCCGCTGGCGGTGATTCCCACCAAGACATCCCGGGGCTGGGGGTTTTCCGCCAAAAGGTCTAGGGCCCCCGCCGTCCAGTTATCCTCCGCCTCTTCCACCGGGTGGAACATGGCCCGCTCTCCCCCGGCCATGATCGCTTTAAAGGCATCCTCCCCCACGCCAAAGGTGGGCAGCAGCTCCGCAGCATCCAAAACTCCCACCCGGCCGCTGGTGCCAGAGCCCATGTAAAAGACCCGGCCGCCGCCTTTCAATGCGGCCACCATCACTTCCACCGCCTTGACCATGCTCGGAGTCTCCTCCTCCACCGCCTGCACCGCCCGGCGGTCTTCGGCGCAGATCAGGCTGATCGCCTCCCCGATGGGCAGCTCATCAATGTGCATGGTGGCTTGATTGCGCGTTTCCGTAAGTAAATCTTCCAGCTGCGGATCCTTCACCGTCATCGCTCCTTCGCTCAGCTGTGCTCTTCTGCTTGTTCCAGGTGCTGGACGAAATGGCGGGTCAGATAGTCGGGCATGGTAATGGCAGTGCCCACCACCACCGCCAGAGCTCCCCTGCGCAGGGCCTCCACAGCCTGCTGCGGGGTGCGGTACCTACCCTCCGCCAGGACCGGGATGCCCCTCCGGGCGATCGCGGCCACCAGCTCCAGGTCCGGCCCCTCCTGCTGCGGACTGTGGGGGGTATAACCCGAGAGGGTTGTGGCCACAAGATCTGCCCCCGCGGCCGCGGCGGCCTCCGCCTCTCGTAAAGTGGAGATGTCGGCGATGACCGCAAGGCCCAGTTCCCTCTGGATCCTGGAGATCAGTTCCGGCAGGGGCGTGCAGCTGCCCAGCCGCGGACTTGTGGCCTGTACGGCGATGAGATCAGCCCCCGCCTCCGCCAGCTCCCGGGCCTGCTCGAAAAGGGGCGTGATGTAGGTCTCCTCCCGGTTCGCCCTTTTGTGCAAACCGATAATGGGCAGTTTCACCACCCGTCGCATGGCGGCGATGTTGGCCGCGCCCGCAGCCCTCAGGGCCGCCGCGCCGCCCTGCTCCACCGCCTGGGCCATGGCCGCCAGGATCAGGGGGTGATCCAGGGGCGTACCGGGCCGGGCCTGGCAGGAGACGATCAGCTTGCCCCGGACGATCTCCTTGAACCTTTGGGCATCCACAGGCCTCACCTGCCGCCCCGCCCATCCATGGAGCGCTGGTACACAGTCTGCTGCACCCGTCCGAAGCGGTCTAGGATCTCTTCTTTGCGGCTGGCCGCGATCCCCAGGGCGATCAGGTCCACCACCGCCAGTTGGCAGAGGCGGGAAACCATGGAACCGCTCCTAAAGGGAAGCTCGTTGGAGAGGGCCAAAAGGAAGACATGGGAAGCTAGGGCCAGGCGGGAGCGGGGACTGCCCACAATGCTCACCACCTGGGCACCGTTATCCTTGGCCACCTGCATGGATTCCAGGATATCCATGGTTTCGCCGGAATGGGAAATGCAGAGCACAAGATCCCCTGCCCCTAGACCGTTGGCGAAGAAGATCTGCTCATGGGGATCCACAAAGGACCAGGCCCGCACACCCACCCGCAGCAGCTTCTGCTGGGCATCGTTGGCCACGAGCCCAGAAGCCCCTACGCCAAAGCAGCCCACCCGGGAACTGCGGCCGATCAATTCTACCGCCGCCTCCAGGCGATCCACTTCCAAAAACCTGAGGGTATCCTTGAAAGACTGGATGCAGTCGTGGAAGTACCTGCCGGCCACCGCGGCCAAGCTGTCTTCCGGTTCCAGGGCCTCAAAGAGGTTGCTCTGGCGCTGGGGCAGCTCTGTGGCAATGGCCAGCTTCAGCTCACCGAAACCCTGGAAACCCAAGGCCTTAGCCATCCTGGTGATGGTGGTTTCACTGCAGTTGGCCGCAGCCGCCATCTCCGCGATGGTCATGGTGGTCACCCCCCGGGGATCCGCGAGGATCAGATCCGCCGCGGCCCTTTCCGCGGGGCGTAAGGAACTGCGCAGCATGCGCAGCTTGGCCAGTACCTCCTGGTCCTGAGCGCTGATGGGATAGTGCATGACATCCCTCCGCCTTGTGTTTTTCAAATTCATAGATGCATGCCTTTATGTTTCTAAGATTCAACGGGAGCACAAAAAATCCTCCCGAAAACTTGGGAGGATCTTTACAAATTTAACTTGGTGAGCTGTTCCGCAAGAGGAGGGAAGATCCGGGGATCAACGCCTCCTTCTGCCCGTTCCAGGGCCAAAAGCGCGGCACCAACCGCGGGGGGAAACTTGGGCGGTACAAGCTCAAAGCTCTTCTTGGGGTCTTCCGCGAGGCTTTCCTTTAGGGGCTCCAAAATGAGGCCTTGGGCCCTAAAGACGCCGCCCACAGGTGACCAGGTAATGGTCTTCCCGGGCCAGCGGAGCCTTCTGCCCACCGCCTGCACCAGCAGGGCCAAAGACCGGCCCGCCTCCTGGAAGAGCTCCCGGGCCGCGGCATCTCCCTCCCCGGCCAGCTTAGCGATCTCGGCAGTGATGGCCGCCAGGGCATCCCGGGAAACTTCCCCGGCGTAAAAGTCCCGGGCGAGCTCTTCAGGGCTCCTGCGGAAAAACCGCGTGTACAGGGCGGCTAAGGACCCCTCCGGCTCCCCCGCATCTTGGCTGGCCAAAACCCGCCTTAAGCCGTCCCGGGCGATGCCAAAGCCCCCGCCCTCATCGCCGAAGAGGTAGCCCCAGCCCCCGGCCCGGGCCCTCTGCCGCTTCTCGTTCACCCCCAGGGCGATGGAACCGCTGCCGGCTATGAGCACGATCCCCGGCTGCAGCTGCAGGGCCCCCGCCCAGGCAGCCACCGCGTCCATATCGATCTCCAAAACTTCCGCAGTGAAAAGGTCGGCGCAGACCTCCCGCACCGCCTGTTCCAGCTCGCCACCTGGGACCACGCCGGAGAGGCCCAGAAAGGCACCTTGGAACTTGTACTCCTCTAGCCCCGTCCCCTCCAGGGTGGAGAGCAGCGTCCTGCGCAGCCGGTCCCTGCCCCCGGGCGCCAGCACGAAGTCCACCCGTTCGCCCCGGCCGCGGCCTACGATCTCGCCTTCTTTGGTAATGACCACGCAGCGGGTCCCGCTGCGCCCCCCATCAACACCAAGGTACAGCCCGTTTTCCATCCTTTCACCCCTCCGCCGGACAGCTTGGCAGGTAATCCCCTTCCCGGCGAGAATAATTCAGGGAAACACTGGGAAGGAGCTGTTGATCTATGCCCGATCTTTTGGTCAAACTCTATGAACTCCCTGAGCTGGAGCCCCTCAGGCGCTCCCTGGCGGAGCAGGGCTTCACTCTGCGCCGGGGCATCCCTCCGGAAAGGCACATTGTGCTTGACTGGATCCAAAAGCACTTCAACAACCACTGGGCGGACGAAGCCGCGGTGGCCTTTGCCAACAAGCCCAGCACCATCGTGCTGGTTGTGGACGAAAACACTAAGGGCGTGGCGGGCTTTGCCTGCTACGAGGCCACCTACAAAGCCTTCTTCGGGCCCATCGGCGTGCACCCCGACTACCGGGGCAAAGAGATCGGCCGGGCCCTCACCCTAGCCGCCCTCCACGGCCTGGCTGAGCTGGGCTATGCCTACGGCATCATCGGGGGAGCGGGCCCCGTGGAATTCTACCGCAAAACCGTAGAGGTACTGGAAATTCCAGGCTCGGCTCCGGGGATCTACCGGGGCATGCTGCGCTCGTAAAGGTAAAAGGGCTGGCACCGGCGGCGGAACTCCCCAGCCTCAGCATCCCACTGGGCCAGAAGCTCCGTGAGGGGCCGGCCCTCCTCCACCGCCAGGCGGACCTGATCCGTGCCCGCCAAAAGGTCAAAGAAGCAGGGGCCATCCCCCGCGGGCTTAAGGAAGGTAAACTCCGGATGGAGCTGGGCTGCCGCTTCCACCAAAAGAAGCCCCGTGCGCACCGGGCGAAACGCCCGCCGATCCGTGACATGGATCTGCACCCCCTGGCAGAGCTCCCCCGCGTACTTCGAAGCCGCGGGCACGAAGCTCGTGGGGCGGAAAGCGACCCCCGGCAGTTCCAGCTCATTGAGGCGGACGGCCAAGCGCCGGCCGTCAAGGAAGGGGGCCCCCACCACCTCAAAGGGCAGGGCCGTACCACGGCCCTCGGAGAGATTGGTCCCCTCTAGAAGGCAGGTCCCTGGATAGACCACGGCCGTATCCACCTTGGGAATATTGGGCGAGGGCGGCACCCAGGGAAGGAAAAGCTCATCGCCGAACCGCTCCGGGTCCCAGCCCTCCAGGGGAACCACCGCAAGCCGAGCACCGATCCCCAAGGCGGAGTTGAAATAGCGGGCCAACTCCCCGATGGTCAAACCGTAGCGGATGGGGATGGGCGAGCCCACAAAGGAGCGGAACTGCGCCTCAAGCAGACCGCCCTCAACGAAAACACCGCCCAAGGGATTCGGGCGGTCCAGGACAATGATCTCCCGCGCCAGCTCCGCGGCGGCCTCCAGGGCGTAAAGGAGCGTCTGCACGTAAGTGTAAAACCGGCAGCCCACATCCTGGAGATCGAAGATGAGTACATCCACCCCGTCCAGCATCTCCGGGGTGGGCTTTTTTGTGGAACCGTACAGGCTGTAAACGGGAAGGCCCGTCTGGGCGTCCCGGTGGAAAGCCACCGGCTCACCAGCTTGGATGTGGGCCCCCACTCCGTGCTCCGGCGCGAAGAGCGCGACCAGCTGACCAGCAGCCTGCAGCAGGTCGCTTGTGGTGCGCAACCTCTGATCCACACCGCTGGGGTTGGTGATCAGGCCCAAACGCTTCCGGCCCACATACTTCGCCAAGTTGTTGCAGAACTTTTCTACACCGAGCTGTAAAGCCACTGCCCCTCGTCCCCCGCCGCCTCAGCTTGCCGAAAAGCCTTCCAGCTCTTCTTCCGGCACCCGGCGGATAATCCCAAAGGGCGTCTGCTCCGTGGACTGCCCCAGGGGATTATCCCTGAGCAGCTCCAGCAGCAGGGCCTGATCCACTCCGCTGGAGGCCCCCAGGATGTTCACCCCCAGATCGTTGGCATCGATCACCGCTGCTTCGCAGCCGAGGGCCTCCTTCAGCTGCTCCGCCACCTTCTCCGGGTTTTCCGGAGCCAGCACGATGCAGCGCTGGTAAGGCGGGATCGTCCCCTCCCAGGCGCCATCTACCGAGCGGGCTTTCGTGCCGCAGATCCGGTAAAAGAGGCCACGGATGCCAAAGAGCTTACCCAGTCCCCCGATGAGGGCAGCCACCAAGACCCGCAGCCAGCCCACTTCCCTGATGGTGAGCTCCATGGCCTTGGGGCAGCGCAGATTGGCCCCGTGGGGCGAGTTGTACACGAATTTACTCAAAAGGCGCGCCAGCCAGGAGGGCTTGATTTCATCCACATGGTAGAAGCGTCCCTGGGTGATGGCCACCGCCTTCTCGCTCACCACCACCACATCGGCGGGCTGCAGCAAGCCCCCTATGTACTCCTTGGCCACCTCCGCGATCTCGTCGGTGGCCGAGACCACCTTGGTGCGGACGGGTATGCGCATGTAGATGTTCTCCCCGATCCTCATCTCCAGGCGCTTACCCGGATTAGCCTTCATGACCAAACCTTCCATCACCATTCCCCTCTTCCCGCCTGGCAAAAAACCTCCACAACTCATCTTCCACATGGGCCTTAATGGGCACCTGTTCTCCGCCTGTGCGGATCAGCACGGGATGGCTGCCCGCGGTAATCTTCCCCACCAAAAAGGCCGCAATGCCGGCCTCCGCGAGGCGCTCTACCAGCTCCGCTCCCTTAGGCGCCGCCATGAGCATAGCGCCTGAAGAAAGCAGCGCCAAAGGATCCAGCCCCAGATGCCGGCAGATGCGCCGGGTCAATTCCGGGACAAAGACCTGCTCTTCCCAGATCTCCGCCCCCACCCCCGCGGCCAGGCAGATCTCCCGGGCCGCGCCTAAAAGCCCGCCTTCCGTCACATCGTGCATGGCATGGACGCCGCAGTCCGCAGCCAAAAGCCCCTCGGGCACCACAGACAGCTGCCCGGTAAAGGCTGCGATCTCTTCCGGAGCAACCTCAAAGGGCAGGAGATGCCCGAAATCCCTGGCCAAAATGGCGGTGGCTTCAATGCCCACACCCTTGGTGAGCACCAGATCATCGCCGGGCTTGGCCCCGTGGGAGGTGACATACCTGCCCTTAGGGGCTCTACCGATGGCGGTGATGGACACCACACAGTCCCGCACCCGGCTGGTTACCTCCGTGTGGCCGCCGATCACTTCCACCTCAAGTTTGGCCGCGGTGGCGTGGATATCCTCCATAACCTGGCGGATATACTCTGCCTTGGTGCCCTCGGGCACAAGCAGCACAACTTGGACACCCACGGGGGTGCCGCCGTTGGCCGCCAAGTCGTTACAGGCCACGTGCACCGCGAGTTCCCCTAAACCCTGCACCGCCCCGGTGATGGGGTCGCTGGTGATCAGGCACACTTCTTCGCCGAAATCAATTACTGCACAGTCCTCCCCTAAACCTGCATGGACCAGCACATCATCCCGCTGAAAGCGGATGGCGGAGAGGACCATGCGCTCCAACAACTCACCTGACAGTTTTCCCGCTTTCAAAGGTCCACCTACCATCTCTCTTATGAAGTGCTTAGTCCACCTTCAAAACCCGCAGCATGTTGGTGCTGCCGGCGGTGCCCCCGGCCAACCCGGTGATCACCGTGACGATATCCCCCGAGGAGACCAAACCGCGGCGCTGCGCCTCCGCGATGGACTGCTGCACCAGAGCCTCAACTTCCGGGGGCCGTTTCAGGTGCGCCGCACACACTCCCCAGGTCAGGGCCAGCTGCCTGACCACATGCTCGTTAGGGGATGTGGCGAAGATGACCGCCTTGGGCCGTTTCTGAGAGAGAAAACGTGCCGTGGCTCCCGAGAAGGTGGAGCAGATCATCACCTGCACGCCCAGATCATGGCTCACCTGGCAGGCGGCTAAGGACACCGCTTGAACAATGGAGGTGCGTCCTTCCCCCGCCTTCTCCCGCAGGATAGCTCCGTAGTCCATCACTTCCTCCACCCGACGGGCGATCTTGTCCATGATCTGCACCGCCCTGGCGGGATACTTGCCCACCGCCGTTTCGCCGGAGAGCATCACCGCATCGGTGCCTTCCAAGATGGCATTGGCCACATCCGTCACTTCCGCCCTGGTGGGGGTGGGGTTGCGGACCATGGAATCCAGCATCTGGGTGGCTGTAATCACCGGCACCCCCGCCAGATTGCATTTGCGGATCAGCATCTTCTGAACCAGGGGAACCTCCTCCACCGGGATTTCCACCCCCAGATCGCCCCGGGCCACCATAATGCCATCGGATGCGCCGATGATCTCGTCGATATGGCGCAGACCTTCATTGCTTTCGATTTTGGAGACAATTTGCTGGGTGCCGCCGGCCTCCCGGATCACCCGGCGCACCGCCTCCACATGCTCTGCCCGGCGCACAAAGGAGGCAGCGATGAAGTCCACCCCGTGGCGCACCCCGAAGCGGATGTGCTCCACATCTTCTTTGGTCAGGGGCGGCAGATCCACATCCACACCGGGCAGGGACACTCCCTTGCGGGAGCTGAGCTGCCCGCCGATGATCACCTGGCAGATCACATCGGGTCCTTTAATCTCCTTCACCTTCAGCTCTAAAAGCCCATCGTCTATGTAAATCACTGCACCGGGCCGCAGGTCCCTGTTCAGGTGGGGGTAATCCACATGGACCCGTTGCTCATCGCCCTCACAGGGCTCAACGGTCAATATGTACTCTTCTCCGGAAATGAGTTCAACGGGCCCTTCCTTCAGGTGCCCCAAGCGGATCTTGGGCCCTTGGATGTCCAGCAGCAGGGCCAAGTTCACGCCCAGTTCCTTAGCGGCCTCCCGCAGATTGTGGATGCGCCGCAGGTGCTCGTCCAGGGTACCGTGGGAGAAATTGAGCCTGGCCACATCCATGCCGGCCCTCAAGAGGGCCCGGATCATCTCCGGACTTTCGCTGGCGGGCCCGATGGTACAGACGATCTTCGTTTTGCGCATGGTCAACCTCCTTTTCCCCTAGAGCGACGCCAGCACAGCCGCCAAACGGCGGTAGTCTGGGTTAAGCTGCTTCTCCTGGGCCAGGGCATAGTCCAGGTCAAAAGCTTTGACCACCTGATCCACCTCGCCCACCATCTTGCCGCCCACGCCCCGGAAAATGAGCTCGATGGCATGGTAAGCCAGGCGGCTGGCGAGCAGGCGATCCCGCACCGTGGGGACCCCTCCCCGCTGGATATGGCCGAGGATGGTGATGCGGGTCTCAATGCCCGCCTTTTCTTCGATATACCGGCCGATCTGCATGGCGGGGCTGGTGGTGCCATTGCCGCCGCCGATCCGGCGGACACCTTCCGCCACCACGATGATGTTGTAGGTCTTGCCCGCCTGCGCGGCCTTTTGGATCTGCTGGCACACCTGATCCAGATCGTAGGGAACCTCAGGGATCAGGATCACATCGGCGCCGCAGGCCAGCCCCGAGTAGAGGGCAATATGGCCCGAATGGCGCCCCATCACTTCCACCAGGTACACCCGGTCATGGCTGCTGGCCGTATCCCGGATCTTGTTCACCGCATCCATCACGGTGTTCACGGCTGTATCGAAACCGATGGAATAGTCGGTGCAGGGAATATCGTTATCGATGGTGGCGGGAATGCCAACCACGGTGATACCCTCCTGCTGCAGGCTCAAGGCCCCCCGCAGGGAACCATCGCCGCCGATCACCAAAAGGGAATCGATCTCGTGCCTGCGCAGCATGTCCACGGCCTGGGCGCGCCCTTCAGGCGTTTTGAAGTGTTCAGAGCGGGCGCTTTTTAAAATGGTGCCCCCCCGCTGAATAATGCCGGAGACAGCCCGGCTGTCCATGGGCTCAAGCTCTCCGTTGATCAAACCGTGATAGCCGCGGTAGATGCCCCACGGTTCCAGGTTAAAATGCAGTGCACTGCGCACCGCGGTTCTGATGGCAGCATTCATGCCCGGGGCATCGCCGCCGCTGGTTAGAATTCCTACTCGTTTAGCCAACATACATCCCTCTCACAGCTGAATTTCCAAAGGAGGAAGCGCCTGAATTTCGCCTCAGCCGAAGGAAGCGGCGATGATCTCACTGGCTTCTTCTGCTTCCGATTCTGGTACCAATATTTCTACACTGGCGGAATCCCCCAGATGCGGTGCACCGATGGGACGCAGCATGGTGAGGATTCCGCTGTCCCGCAGCAGCCCCTGCAGCATCTCGGCGATGGGTCGATTGGGGGCGATGTACACCACTTTCCACATGGTCAACGGTCCTCCTTTACTCACTCTGACTCCGCGACACCCAGGTTTGTGAACACCCTTGCTTTCCCCCTTATTTTAATCGCAGAAGTGTGTTCTGTAAACTGGGCTAGGAGAATCTCGCCTTTGTCCAACTTCTCCGTATGGTGAAACTTGGTGCTCGCTCCCCTGGTCAAACCGATCACGGTCACCCCGTCCTCCAGGGCCTGGATCATGATATAAGCATCTGCTGCGCTCACATTCAGCACCTCCCCACACGCTGCAATCTTTCGCATCCGGCAGGCATTCCCCTGCCGCTATGCATTTTCTTTCCACGGATCAAACCAGGTGTACACAATTCCCCCCGCTTGCAGGGACTCGTTGACCCGGCTGGCGCTGCGCACCCAAAACTTGGGGGGCAGCAGGTGGTAAGCTTGACCCACGAGGAGGATGGCGGGCCTGGTGCCCCCCTCTTCCCCCAAGATCCCCTTGATGGTTTCCAGCTGGTGGGGCTGGGGCGTAATGAGCAGAACGGGGCCCAGGGGCAAAAACCACTCCAGGAGGAGCTCGCCCCCTTTGAGCCTGCCAAATAGGGCCGCCCGGCTGCCGGGCTTGAGGGGGCCGCTCACCGGATCCGGCTCGCCCCTAAAGGCCAGGAGCCCTTGGGGCGTATCCAAAACCCCCTGCCAGCTCCGGCCCTGCCGCTTCACCTCAACCACTTCCCCCACCGCCGCCTCCAGCTCTCCCCGGAGTTTGGCAGCCAGGGGCCCAAAGGGGCCGCAGGGATGCCCGCTCACATAGGCGCCTAGAAGCTCCTTTTCCTGCTGCAGGAGCTCCAAAGCGGGCCGGGGGCTGAGCCCCAGTTCCGCCAAGAGCCTACTGCGCTCCCCCAGCTCATCCAGGGCGCCCATGAGCACCAAGGTTTCCAGCAGCTGGGGTTCCAGGCGCACCGCGGCCTTGAACTCCTTCAGGCTGGACCAACGCCGGCGCCGCTCCACAATGACCTGGGCTGCCTGGGGCGGCAGCCTGTTCCCCGCCAGAAGGCCGAGCCTGATGGCTCTACCCTCCAGGGCCGTTTTGGGCTGGGAGTGGAGCACGCTGGGGGGCAGGATCTCCACACCCAAGGATTTGGCCTCCAGGAGGAGAGCTCCCTGGGTTTTGGCCGCCGCCTCCCTGAGGAGCACGGCGTAAAACACCTCCGGATAGTGGGCCTTGAGATAGGCGGCCCGCCAGGCGATCAGGGCGTAGCTCACCGAATGGGCTTTGTTGAAGGCGTAGCCGCTGAACTGGACGATGCTCCCGAACAGCTCCTGCGCGGCCTTGCGGCTCAGGCCCCGGCTTTGGGCTCCCTGGAGGAAGCGCTCCTGCCAGAGGCTGGCCCCCTGGGCATCGCCCTTGGCCAGATCCCGGCGCAGCAGATCCGCCTCGCCCAAGGAGAGCCCCCCCAAGCGGTGGGCAATGGCCATCACCTGTTCCTGGTAGAGGATCAGTCCGTAGGTTTCCCCCAGGATCTCCCTGAGTTCTGGATGGAGGTAGCTCACCTTACCAGGCTCGGCCCGCCTTTGGACAAACTCCCGGAACATACTCAAAGGCCCCGGCCGGCCCAGGGCCAAAAGGGCGACGATATCCCCGAAGGTCTGGGGCTGGAGGCTGCGCAGCAGCTCCTGGAAAAGCTCGCTTTCCAGCTGGAAGATGCCTAAACTCCGGCCGGAGCCCAGAAGCTCAAAGGTCGGGGCATCCTCCAGGGGGAGCCCCTCCAGAGTGAAGTGGGGATCCCGCCTTTGCACTTCCTCTTCCATGCGGCGCAGGAGGGTCAAGGTCCTCAGGCCCAACACATCTACTTTTAAGGCGCCCAGTTCCTCCAGGGCATACATGTCCAGATGGGTCACGGGCAGGGCGCGGTCCCGGTAGACCGCGCTGATCTCCTGGATGGGCCGCTGGCTGATGATCATCCCCGCGGCATGGATGGAGCGCAGCCTCTTCAAATGCTGGATCTCCGAGGCCATGCGGGGGTCATCCCGTCCCAAGATGCGCCGCACCTCCTGGGCCGCGCCCTTGGGTCCAAAGGTTCCGTAGGTGCCGATCTGGGCCACATACTCTTCCCCGAAGCGGCGCGCGGCGTAAGCCAGCACTTCCCCCCGCCGTTCGTAGCAGAAGTCCACATCGATATCGGGTTTGCTCTGGCGCTCGGGATTGAGGAAGCGCTCAAAGACCAGGCCCCAGGCCAGGGGATTCACTTCCGTAATGCCCAGCACATAGGCGGTGAGGCTACCCGCGGCACTTCCCCGGCCTGGGCCCACCGGTATGCCCGCCTCCTTGGCAAAGCGCACCAGATCCGCGACGATGAGAAAATAGTGGGCAAAGCCCAGTCGGCGGATGACCTGAAGCTCGTAATCCAGCCGTGCCTGCACCTCGTCCGTCAGCTCCGGGAAGCGCCGGCGGGCCCCTTCCCAGGCCAGCCTCTCCAGCTCAGCTCCCCCCGTCCCGCCGCTTAAGCTCTGCTCCCGGGGGAGCTCTACTGAGCAGCGCTGGGCAAGCTCCAGGGCGCCGGCGGCCATCTCCGGGGAGCAGCCGGCCTTTTCCAGAAGCTCCGCCCAGGGCAGGAGTGGATAGGGCGGGATGCAGGCATCAACGCCCTTAACCGCGGCCAAAACCCGCAACGTCTCCACGGAAGCGGGCTCGGCGTAGCGCACATCCTGGCAGGGAACAAAGCGGCCCTGGGGAAAGGTGGAAAGAAGGGCGCTGTCCCGCCCCGCTTCCTGCCGCAGGTAGAAATTGGGGCCAAACTCCCCTTCGTACCAGCTGTAGAGGGCTTGGGCTTCAGCGAGCCTTCCCGCGCTGAGCAGGGCGCTGAGCTGCCCCCTGCTTCCCCCTTCCAGCACGGCCAGGCCTTCCTTGAAGAGGGGCAGATCTTCCCTGGGTACCGGCGGCTGGAGGGAAGCCAGGCGCAAGAGGCTGCGGTAGCCGGCGTTATCTAAGGCGAGGAAAACCACCTGTCGGGGCTTCGCGCCGGGTTCATAGGTCACATCCAGCTCCAGGCCAAACAGGGGTTTGATGCCCGCCTGGGCGCAGCAGCGCTGGAATTCCCAGTGCCCGCCGGTTGTGTTGTGGTCGGTCAGGGCCAGGGCGGTGTAGCCCAGCGCGGCTGCCCGCTTGACCAGCTCCTCCACTGTGAGCGTTGATTCCAGCAGGGAATAATCGCTGTGGGTGTAGAGCTGCACTGTCAAAGAGCTCACCCCCTCACCTCAACTCTTCGGTCCCCCCCGGCAAAATCCTGTACTGCGGCGACAAAAAAGGGCCTTACGGCCCTGAGCCCCTATTTGATTACCAGCTCCCGCGGGTTGGTCAGCTGCTCCCGGTAGATATTCGCCCCCAGGCTGCGCAGTTTTTCCTCGAAGAACTCATAACCGCGATCGATAATCTCTGCTCCGTACAGTTCCGTGCGGCCCTGCGCCGCCAGGGCGGCAATGGCCAGCGCTGCGCCGGCCCGCAGATCGGTAACCTCCACAGGCGCCCCGGTCAGCTGCGGTACCCCCCGCACGATGGCCGTGTTCTGCTCTGTTTTGATGTCCGCGCCCATCCTGCGCAGCTCATCCACGTAGCGGAAGCGGTCAAAGATGGTCTCCCGCACTACGCTGGTGCCATCCGCGAGGCACATCGCGGCCACGAAGGGCTGCTGCAAATCGGTGGGGAATCCGGGATAGGGCAGCGTTTCCACATCCACCGCCTTAAGGCGCCTCGGCGCCACCACCCTCAGTTCGGTGCCGCTGCGGGTAACCCGCACCCCCGCCTCTTCCATCTTCACAATGGGCACCCTCAGGTGCTCCGCGACCACATTGCGCAGGACCACATCCCCGCCGGTGATGGCGGTGGCCAGCATGAACGTACCCGCTTCAATGCGGTCCGGGATGATGGAATACTCGATGCCCCTGAGTTTTTCCACGCCTTCGATGCGGATGCTCTCTGTACCCGCGCCCCGGATCTTCGCCCCCATGCCGTTGAGGAAGATGGCCAGATCCACCACCTCCGGCTCCTTGGCCGCGTTTTCCAGCACCGTGGTGCCCTCAGCTAGGGAGGCCGCGATCATGAGGTTGATGGTGGTGCCCACACTGGAGCGGTTGATGTAGATATGGGCGCCTTTAAGTCTTGTGGCTTCCGCCTTCATGTAGCCGTGTTCAATGACCACTTCCGCCCCCAGCTGGGCAAAGCCCTTGATGTGGAAATCCACTGGGCGGGAGCCGATGGCACAGCCCCCCGGCAGGGGCACCTCCGCCTTGCCCAGGCGGGCCAAGAGCAGTCCCGCGCTGTAGAAGGAAGCCCGCATCCTGCGCACCAGTTCGTAGGAGGCCTTATGCTTGCTCAACGTCTCCCCCCGGACATGCAGGCGCCGCTGGTCATCATACCACACCTCCACCCCCAGATCCTGGAGGATCTGGCAGATGGTGTTCACATCGCTCCCCTGGGGGATGTTATCCAAAACACACTCGCCCTCCGTGGCCAGGGCTGCCGCCACCACAATGGCCAGGGCGCTGTTTTTGGCCCCGCTGATATCCACCGACCCGCGGAGGGGCCTACCGCCTTCAATGATCAAAACTGACATGGGAACCCCTCCTTAAGCTAGGTTTTTGAAGTAATCGGCCACGATCTCTTCCAGCAGATCGGTACGTTCCAAATTCTGGATGAGCCTGCGGGCATCGCCGTGGGCAGTTATGTACGATGGGTCGCCCGAGACCAGGTAGCCTACGATCTGGTCCAGGGGTTCATAGCCCTTTTCCTCCAGGGCAGCCCATACTCGCGTTAGAATATCCCGGGTATCCACGGGTTCTTTATCAATGGCTGCAAACATTCTTGTTTGGTCGTCCATCCCAAGTCCTCCCTCTTCTTTTGGTGGGACCGTCTAGAGTATTCGCCAAACCGGCCCCCTCCCTGACCGCCCCGCTATTTGGCAAAGGCGATGTCCGCCACTGCTTCGGCGATGTTGGTGGCATGGTCCGCGACCCGCTCCAGATTGCTCAGGGCATCCAGGAACAGCACGCCGATTTCTGGATTGCATACGCCCATGTTAATGCGCTCGATGTGATTGGCCCGGTAGAGTTTTTCCAGATCGTCCACCACATCGTCTAGGCCAATTATACCCTGGGCCTGCTCGGCATTATCCTGGGAGAGCGCTTCAATCACGCCCCGGTACATCTTCATCACTTCAGAGTAGAGCTGCTGTAGATCCCTTTGGGCAGCTTCGCTGAGCTCCAGATGCTCGCTGACCCTCAGTTCAGCCAGCTCGGAGATGTTGATGGCGTGGTCGCCAATCCTCTCCACATCGTTGACGACGTGCATCAGGTTGACCACGCGCCTTGCTTCCTGCACATCCATGGACTGCTGGTTAGCCTTGGCCAAAAAGCCCGTAATGGCCTTTTCCAAGATATTAACCACTTCTTCCCGCTGCTCGATCTGGCGCAGCAGGGAAAGATCGCCCTGCACAAAGGCGGAAACCGCCTGATCCACCATGCTCGCGGCCAGCTCAGCCATGCGCAGCACTTCCTGCTGCGCGCTCAGGAGGGCACCTGGGGTTCCCACCATGCGCTCATCCAAAAACTGGGGCTTCATCTCGATAACCTCATCTTCACCGGGCACCAGGGAGGTGACCAGCTTGACGAAGTAGCTCAAAAACGGAAAGGCAATCAGGGTGGTGCCCACGTTGAACAAGGTATGGGCGTTGGCCAGCTGCCTGGCCACAGATGCCCCGGTCGCCTGTACCAGGCCCGTAAAGGGACTGCGGAAGATCAGAAACAAAACAGTGCCAAACACGTTGAAAAGCAGATGGCCAATGGCCGCCCGGCGGGCCGCGGTGCCCGCGGTGAGGCCTGCCAAAAGGGCGGTCACGCAGGTCCCGATGTTGGCCCCAACCGCGATGGCCAAACCCGCGGACAGATCCACAATGCCCTGCCAAGCCAGGGCGATGACCAAACCCGTGGTCGCGCTGGAGCTTTGGATGATGGCGGTAAAGACAGCACCTGCCAGGACACCCAGCAGGGGCTTTTGGCCCAGCAGCACCAATAGATCCAAGAAGGGCTGATAGCTCCTGAGGGGATTCACTGCGCTGCTCATGGTGGATAGACCCAAGAGCAGGACCCCAAAGCCTAAAACGCTCTTACCCACATAGCGGGGGAGCTTCCTTTTGGAGAAAAAGTACAAAAAGGCTCCCACCCCGGCAAAGGGGAAGGCCAGGGCATAGATGTCAAAGGAGACGATCTGCGCTGTGATGGTGGTACCGATATTGGCGCCCATGATGGTGCCCAGGGCCTGCCGGAGGTTCATCAGACCGGAGTTGACAAAGCCCACGATCATGACGGTCACTGTGGAGCTGGACTGCAGCACCGCGGTCACCCCAGCTCCGGTCAAAACCGCCGTGAGGGGCCGGGAGGTGAACAGCTCCAGGATGCGCCGCATGCGGGCGCCGGCAGCCTTCTGCAGGCCGTCGGACATGAGCTGCATCCCCAGGAAAAAGATGCCTAAGCCACCGAAGAGGTGAAACACGACCTTTACGCCAGAACCCATAAAAGCACCCCTTATGCGAAGATTAGTACCCTTTACCCGTGAACGCATAGATTAAGTAGAAGTGGAACTTGGGGGGATTATGCTTGAAGGTCTTGCTGTTATCGGATTTCTTTTTGAGCGGCCAAACCACCCACGTTCTTGAACTGGCCAAACAGCTGAAGAGACTGAAGATCGAACCCCAGATCGCCTTTGGAACCATCCATACCAGGTTGTTCTGGAGTGATTACGTTCCCTACCTCCTCCAACACAAGCTGCCCTTCTGCCACGGGCTCAGCCTCGGTGCCCTCACCATCCAGAGCCGCCTCTGGCAGCCGGATTTGATCCACGTCCAGAGCTCCACCCTCTTCCACAGCGCCCAAATACTCGCTTACCGCTTGGGCATCCCCTTCGTCGTCACCTGCCACGGCCTGGGCTTCTCCCAGGCCCGCTTCCGCCGCTACCTCGCGGCAGCCAGCGCCATCATCGCCATCGGGCCTAGAGTGGCTGAGGAACTGCAGGAGTTCAGACAGAAAACCCAGATCATTCCCAACGGCGTTGATACCGAGGTGTTTACCCCTCCCGAGAAGCAGACCGGCCCCCGCCGCGCCCTTTTGTATGTGGGCCGCCTGGAGAAGAAGCGCCTGGAGCCCCTGCGCTACCTGGCGGAGGCAAATTCCCTCCTGGTGGGCACACCCCTGAAGATCATTTCTAACTTCGACCCGCAGATCCCTGGCACCACTTACCTGCCGTGGCAGGTGAACTTAGTGCCCCACCTGCAGAAGTCCGGCATCGTGGCCGCCTGCGGCCGTACGGCCAGGGAAGCCCTGAGCTGCGGCAATGCCGTGCTCCTCATGCAGAGGGCCTACGACGGCGTAATCTCACCGCCTTTGGTGAAGCTGCCTGACTTCGACTTCAGCGGCAATCTGGGGCGCTTTGACCTCGCGGATTTGAAATACGACCTGCATGCCCTGCTGCACCGCCCCCACCGCCTGAAAAAACTGCAGAGTTTCGGAAGGAGCTACGCGGAAAAGCATCTTTCCAGCGCCGACATGGCCGCCAAGACCGCCGCGCTCTACGAGTTGGTGCTGAAAAGCCCCAAAAAAACCCCACCGCCGGGATGGGGCTCGACAACGCAAAGCGGCTGGTAAACCAGTAACCTGATGGCATAGAACTGAAAACAGCCAAAAAGGACACGTTTCAGCTTATTATCTCCGCCACAGCCAGCGATTATCGCTACCTGCTTCTACTCAGCTTGAACCCACGACCATGATAGTGAATTCGCTGACAACTGGAAATGTCCTGCAAAAAAGAAACCATGCCCACAAGCGGCCGCGCAAGCAGCTCCACGGGCCCGGACGCCGCTGCGGCGCCGCACACAAAAAGGACCGCACAGCGCGGTCCTCTCTCTTTTACAGAAAAATGGCTGGGGGACTAGGATTCGAACCTAGACTAGAGGAGTCAGAGTCCTCCGTCCTGCCGTTAGACGATCCCCCAGCGTTCTGCTATACACTATACCACACCACCGGGAAAAGTCAAGGGCCTTTCTACAATTTCCCGCCGCCAACCAGCACATCGCCGTGACCGGCCCGGTGGTTGACCAAGCGCGCAGCGCAAAAAAGGTAATCACTGAGTCGGTTCAAAAAGGGCAGGATCAAGCCGCCCAGGGGATAGTCCGCCTGGTTCAGCCGGCTTATGGCCCGCTCGGCCCGGCGGGCAACGCTGCGGGCGCAGTGCAGCAAGGCCGCCCCCTGCACCCCTCCCGGGAGCAGGAAACCCTGGAGGGGCGGCAGTTCCTGAACCATGGCATCGATGCGCCTTTCCAGCTTTTCTATATCGGCCGGAGTGATCTCCCCCACACCGCCGCTGCGGCCGGGGAAGGCCAAAATGGCACCCACGGTATGCAGTTTTTCCTGCACCCAGGTGAGATCCTGAATCAGATCCCCATCTTCCAGGGCGGTGTGGGCCAGGCCGAGAAAGCTGGAGAGCTCATCTACAGTGCCGTAGGCTTCCACCCTGGGATCGCCCTTGGGCACAGCGGCGCCGGTGCCCAGTTTGGTCTGGCCCCCATCTCCCTGCTTGGTATAGATCCCCATCTTGCACCCCTATTCTTTGATTTCCACCTTCCACTGGATGTCCGCGGTTTTGCCCACCATGCCCGCGACGGAGCAGTACTTGTCCAGCGAGAGGCGGACCGCATCTTCCAGGGGCTTCATGGTCAGGCCTTCACCCTCAAACACAAAGGTCATCTGGACCTTGGTGAAAACCTTCGGGTAATCCTCGGCCCGCTCCCCTTCCAAAATGATCTGGAAATCCCTTACGTTCAAGCGCTTCTTCCGCAAAATCTCCGCCACATCCACACCGGAGCAGCCCCCTAAGGCCATGAGGACCAATTCCATGGGGCTGGGGGCCGTGCCATCGCCGCCGCTTTCGGGGCGGACATCCATCACCACCGCGTGGTTGGAACCGGAAACGCCCACAAAGCCCATCTTGCCGTTCCAGCGCAGTTTCGCCTCAACCATAGGTGTCAACTCCTCTCCTTGAGCATCTTGATGGTCCGCTCGATCCGCTCGAGCACCCTCTCCCGGCCCAACAGGGCCAGCACTTCGTAAATGCCGGGACTGACGTTGGTTCCCGTGACAGCCACCCGCAGGGGCTGCATCAGATCGCCCATTTTCACGCCGAACTTCTCCATACCCTGCTTAAAGAGGGGTTTGAGCTCCTCCTCCTGGAGCTCCTGGGCACCGGCCACCACTTCCGCCAGGTACTGGAGGATCTCCTCCGTCCGGGGTTTTGTGAGGACCTTGGCCACCGCCTCCTGGTTGTACTGGTAATCGTCGGTGAAGAAATAGCGGGCGAGCTCCACCGCTTCCGCTAGAAGTTTCATGCGGGGCTGCAGCTCTTTGAGGATGCGCAGGCAGTAACCCTTAAGCTCGGGAGTTATTTCCCCAGGCACAAAGCCGGCCTTCTGCCAGAAGGGGAGCACTTCTGCAAGAAGCTCCTCCAGGGTAAGCTCGCGGATGTACACTCCGTTCATCCACTCCAGCTTCTGCATATCAAACACGGCTGGGTTTTTGGAGACCTTCTCCAGGCTGAACTTCTCCACAAGTTCAGGGATGGAGAAGATGGTTTGGGCATCATCGTAGCTCCAGCCCAAGAGAGCCAGGTAGTTGACCATGGCCGCGGGCAGATACCCATCCTCCTTGAACTGCATAACCGAAGTGGCACCGTGGCGTTTGCTGAGCAGGGCCCGGTCTGAGCCCAGGATCATGGGAATATGGGCAAACTGCGGCACTGGAAAGCCCAGGGCCTGGTAAATCTGGATCTGCTTGGGGGTGTTGGAGAGGTGATCCTCCCCCCGGATCACATGGGTGATGCCCATCAGGGCATCGTCCACCACCACCGCGAAGTTGTAGGTGGGCATGCCATCTGATTTCACAATGACAAAGTCATCAACCTGCGCTGTGTTATCAAAGCGCACCTTCCCCCGGATCAGGTCATCCACTTCGGTCACACCCTCATCCAGAGCCTTGAAGCGGATGGCGTAGCTGCGTCCCTCCGCTTCGTATTGAGCCCGCTCCTCCGGGGAAAGATGCAGGCAGTGCCGATCGTAGTGGGTGGCTTCGCCCCGCTTGATCTGCTCTTCCCGCCTTTGATCCAGCTCTTCGGGGGTGCAGTAGCATTTATAGGCGCGGCCCTGCTCCATCAACTTCTCCACATACTGCCTGTAAAGATGCAGGCGCTCGCTTTGGAAATAGGGGCCGAAGCTGCCCCCTTTCCTGGGGCCTTCGTCCCAATCCAGGCCCAGGTATTCCAGGGAGTCCAAGATAGCCTGGGTGGCCTCTTCCGTGGAGCGGGCCAGGTCAGTATCCTCGATGCGCAGGACAAATACTCCTCGGTGCTGGCGGGCAAACAGCCAGTTAAATAAGGCGGTCCGTGCTCCGCCCACATGGAGATAACCCGTTGGACTTGGTGCAAAACGCACGCGGACTGTGTTCATCACTACTCCTCCAATGCCTCTTCTATTTCTTCCTCACCAGTTCCCTGGCCAACTCCCGATAGGCTTCAGCTCCGGGCACTGGGTATTTTGCCTCGTAGATCGGCTCCTGCTTGGCCGCGGACTCGGCAAAGCGGATGCTGCGGGCCACCACATGGGGATAGAGGTGGATCTGGGGAAACTCCTGGGCCAAACGGGCCAGGGTTTCCCGGCCGTGCCTGGTGCGGTTGTCAAACAGCGTCGGCAGGATCCCGGCAATCTGCAGCTTGCTGTTGAGGGAACCCTTCACCTTGGCAATCAGACGCAGCAGGGCCCTGGTTCCCCTGATGCTCAAATACTCGCAGGAAACGGGGACAATCACCGCCTCCGCGGCGGCCAGGGCGTTGATGGTCAAAAGCCCCAGGGAAGGCTGGCAGTCGATCAAGATAAAATCATAATCCTCCCTGAGCTCGTTGACAATGCGGGTAATGCGCCGCTCCCGGGCTGGGGCGGTGACCAGCTGAAACTCGGCCAGGGAAAGGTCGATGTTGGCCGGCAGCAGGTCCACGCCGTATTCATTGGTGAGCATGACCTCCCGGGGGGAGGTACTGCGCACCAAACAGTGATAGATAGTCTTCCCCAGCTCTTCTGGTTCAAACCCGGAGTAATAGGTGAGTCCGCCCTGGGGATCGAGATCCATGAGCAGCACCCTCTGCCCCACTTCCGCCAGGGCCACGCCCAGATTGTACGTGGAAGTGGTCTTCCCCACTCCCCCCTTTTGGTTGGCAAGGGCAATGACAGCGGCCACCCATACTCCCTCCCTTAACTTAGAGGTAAGTTCAACAACCTGCGGCGAAACCCTGCCGGCTGTTTTGAACTCTTTGTGAACTGAAAAGGATCTCCGGTCCAGGGCAAGAATAATACGGTGAGAGGAGTGTGGCTATGTACAGCGTCTTTGTAACAAGAAAGCTGCCCGGCCAGGGTCTAGAGCGGCTGCGTGACCTGTGTGAGGTCACCGTCTTTCCGGAAGACCGCAACATGACCAAGGAAGAGCTTCTGGAGATCATCCCCGGGCAGGATGCAGTCATCACCATGCTGGCCAATCCGATCGACTCCGAAGTGATCGGGGCGGGCCAGAAACTCAAGGTAATCGCCAACTACGCCGTGGGCTTTAACAACATCGACCTCGCTGCCGCCACCGCCCGGGGGATTGCCGTGGTGAACACACCGGATGTGCTCACCGCGGCCAGCGCTGACTTCGCCTGGGCACTCCTTTTGGCCACCGCCAGGCGGGTGGTGGAAGGTGATGCCCTGGTGCGGGCGGGGCGCTTCGCCGGTTGGGCCCCGGAACTGCTCCTGGGGGTTGAGGTCCACGGTAAGACCTTAGGCATCGTGGGCGCAGGACGCATCGGCCAAGCGGTGGCCAAAAGGGCCCGGGGCTTTGCCATGCGCATCCTCTATCACAATCGAACGAGGCTCCCGGAGGATGTGGAAAGGGAGCTGGGTCTAGAATATGCTGATTTGGACGCCCTGCTTAAGGAAGCAGATTTCGTCTCCCTGCACTGCCCCCTCACCCCCGAAACCAGGCATCTCATTGGGGAGCGGGAACTTGGGCTCATGAAGCCCACCGCGGTCTTGATCAACACCGCCCGGGGTCCGGTGGTGGATGAAGGGGCCCTGGTCCAGGCGCTGAGGGAGGGGCGGATCTACGGCGCCGGTTTGGACGTGTTTGAAAATGAGCCGGCCCTCCACCCGGGTCTCGCCGAGCTGCCCAATGTGGTTTTAGCCCCCCATATCGCCAGTGCCGGCAGGGAAACCCGTTTGCAGATGGTTGATCTGGTGGTCAGCGATGTGCTGGCCGTCTTAAAGGGCCAACGCCCCCGCAATCTGGTCAATCCAGAAATCTGGAAGAGGGAGGACAGCTATGAGTAAACGGATTTACCGTTCGTCCAGGGACAGAAAAATCGGCGGTGTCTGCGGCGGGATCGCAGAGTATTTCAACATCGATCCCACCATCGTCCGCCTGATCTGGGCTATCCTAGCCATCGTGTATGGAACGGGCATTTTGGCCTACATCGTCGCCTGGATCATCATCCCGGAGGACCCCTACCGTTAGCCGCCAGGCCCCCGGACTTATCCAGCCCTCAATAAGTGGCGAAAGCGACTAGGCTGCACCTAGTCGCTTTCATGCTGGCTCCTCGGGCTGGACTCGAACCAGCAACCCTTCGGTTAACAGCCGAATGCTCTGCCATTGAGCTACCGAGGAACGCTACCCTTACTTTAGCACAGCTTTTTCCCCGTGTCAAGAGGCACACATCCTCCTTTCCACTCATATCCTGGTATGAACCGCAAACGAGGACCTAAAGCCTTTCCGTCCTCGCGGTATTCATGTGTAAAGGAGGATTTACGTTGGAAGACCAAGAAAAGCTCGCCGCTGAGCAGGCGCAAGCTGAAGCCCAGGGCAGCTCCGAGGCGGGGCGCGTCTGCGGACCCAACACCACTCCCTACATCGTCCGCCCTGGGGACAGCATGTTCTCCATTGCCCGTCAGTTCGGAGTGAGCCTCGACGCCTTGATCGCGGCCAATCCCCAGATCCCCGATCCCAGCCAGATCCGCCCCGGACAGATCGTCTGCATCCCGCGGCAGCAGGTGACCTGCCCACCCGGCACCTTCAGCTACACCGTACAGCCAGGGGACACCATGTTCTCCATTGCCCGGAGATTCAACGTCCCCCTAGATGAACTGATTGCGGCTAATCCCCAGATTCCCAACCCTAACCTGATCTTCCCGGGGCAGATCGTCTGCGTGCCGGAGTTTGCCTGCCCGCCCAACACGTTCCCCTACACGGTGCAGCCGGGCGATTCCATGTTCTCCATCGCCCAGAGGTTCGGTGTATCCCTCAATGCCTTGATCGCCGCCAACCCCCAGATCACCAATCCCAACCTGATCTTCCCGGGACAGATCGTCTGCGTGCCCAGAACCGATGGCCGCTGCCCGCCGGGGACCTTCGCCTATACAGTGCAGCCCGGTGACAGCATGTTCCTCATCGCCCAAAGGTTTGGGGTATCCCTCAATGCCTTAATCGCCGCCAATCCCCAGATCACCAATCCCAATTTGATTTTCCCGGGGCAGATCGTCTGCGTACCCATCGTCTCCCAGCCCCCAGGGGGCTGTCCTCCCGGGACCTTTGCCTACACCGTGCGACCTGGGGATACCATGTTCAACATCGCCCGCCGCTTTGGGGTCTCCCTGGATGCCCTGATCAGGGCCAACCCACAGATCCCCAATCCCAACCAGATCCGGCCCGGGCAGATCGTGTGCGTCCCCACCGGCTAAAGGAGTGAAGCCTGCACCTTCTGGCCATACTACCCACAGGAGGTGTAGGCCTTTTTATGATCAGAGCACAGGTTTCCCTTTACCCCGTGGACCAGGAGGGGCTGGAAAGCCTCATGGGACTGCCCACCCAGTTTCTGGAGGAACACGGCCTCGACTACGATTTTCGCCAGAGCAGCACCTCGCTTGATACGATAATCACAGGCAGCCCAGATGAAGTTTGGCGGGCTTTGCGCCACCTTTTTCAGGAAAACTGTAGGCAGGGACAGGACATCGTCATGGTCACCACATTGACGCAGTACGGCTGAACGGCCAGGAAAGCAGGTCAAATGTGCGAAAAAAGGTGTTGGTTTTTCATATAAAAATTTTGATTAAACACCTTGACTACCTCCACCTAATTTGTTAATCTAAACATGGGCCCAGTTGGTGAAAGAATTCACTATGACAAATCAAAAATGGAGGTTTGAGCACATGAGAAAGCTTTCGCTGCTCCTTGCTGTCGTCTTGGTCCTATCCTTCAGCGTACTCTCCTACGCCCAGTACATCGATGGAACCTATGAAGCCTGGTCCGATGCCAGCGACAAGAGCATCCAGTACGCCAAAGTGTTCATTGAGGATGGCAAAATCGTTGCGGTAATTCTCCGTGAGTTTACCGACAAAATGGTGGAGAAAGATTGGACAACCTATCCCTGGCCCGAGGCCGGCGAAGCCGCCCGCACCCTGGGACTGCAGTTTGTGGAGAACCAAGCTGCTGTAGCCGACATCGTCACCGGTGCAACCGGCAGCTCCACGGGCTTCATCCAGGCTGTGGAGAGGGCCCTGATTAAGGCCAGCCCCGACAAGCCCACCGACAAGAAGTACTTCGACGGTGTGTTTATGGGCCGTTCCGATGTGGCCAGCCGCGGCTACTACAAGGTAGTATGGATCACCATCAAGGACGACAAGATCGTTGACTTCAAAGCGCAGCGCGTACTTGCCGACGGCAGCATCCAGGATCCGGCCGAGTATGGTTGGCCCCTGGAGATGGCTCGGGAAGCTTACAAAGAAGCAGCCCTCCAGTCCGAACCCGGTTTCGTTGACACCATCAGCGGAGCCACCGGTCTGACCCAGATGTCCAACATCGCAGTACGCGATGCTTTAGATAGAGCTCGCATCGACAAGTAGTTCACCAACCAGCCCAAAAAAGCACCTGGCCAACGGTCAGGTGCTTTTTCTATGCCGCTTTTTTCGGTCCTTTACTACTCGAGGCGCTGCTCCCGTTCGTGAAGGCGGAAAGCCAAACGGAGCAGGCTGTCGGTGAGGTGGATATTTTCCACAATCACGCCCTCTGCCACATTGAGCTGGGCCGGCGAGAAGTTCCAGATGCCCTTGACGCCGCCTGCCACCAGCACATCGCAGACCGCCTGGGCAGCTTCCTTTGGTGTGGCGATCACACCGATATCCGCGGAGTGCTCTTGGAGATAGTCCTTCAGTTCATCCACGTGGCGGATGGCGCAGCCCCCGTGGATATTGCCGATCAAGTGGGGATCGATATCGAAGATGGCTTCGATGATAAACCCTTCGGCGCGAAACCACCCGTAGCTGCCGATGGCTTTACCGATATTCCCCGCCCCCACCAAGACCAGGGAATGGCGTTTGTTCAACCCCAAGATCTGCCGAACCTGCTGCAGCAGTTCCGCAACGTTATAACCATAACCCTGCTGGCCGAAGGAACCGAAGTAGCTCAGATCGGAGCGGATCTGGGCTGCGGTAAAATCCAGGGCTTCCCCCAGTTGAGCCGAGGAAACCTTGTCCACGCCCAAGGAGTGCAGCTCGGTGAGGTAGCGGAAATAGACGGGTAAGCGGCCCACAACCCCTTGGGGGATGGCTGCGCGCTTTTTTCTCCCTCTTGCTGTCATCATATTCCCCCTTGAAAAATGGAATGCTCGCTAATTATTCTACAAATACCGCTTGTATCCCTTTTCACAAGGCAAATTAGTAAACAGCAACTTCCCGCCTCTCCTCCAAAGCCGTACCAGCAAGGAGATCGTGGATGGTGATCACCGCCACATAGGTTCCCCGCGGCGCCCACCAGGGAATATCGACATAGATGTAGAACCATGTATCGCCGGGAGGTTCCAGGTACCATTCTTCCAGGTCGTAGATGTCCCTGCGGGAAAAGAGCCGGATGCCCCCCTTGGTTTCCAGGGCCACATCTACGCTTAAGTGCAGGAAGTAGTATTCGCCGTCCTGGCCGACATCGAATCCTTCCACCACTATGTAAGCGTAACCCCGCTCCCCCCGCTTGAAGCGCCCTTCCGGATTGGGATCGTAATCATCCATCCCCCGCACCTCGTGGGCCCACTCCCCCTGCACGAGGCGGAGGGAACTGGCTTCCTCCGGGCTGGCCCAGGCGGGAAGCGGGCAGAGCAGGGACAAAAAGATACAGATCGTTAACAACAGCAACACAACCATCTCCCAATCTGACTAGGATTTAGCCCACCGATGTGTAATACTTACTAGTGGGAAAGGATGAGAACATGCTGAAAGAGCTGAATCGAGGCAAATGGAGTCGCCCCACCGACAAGAGCGCCGTTTACCTCGAGATCGCCCCAGGCGATAAGTGGGGGATTCGCGTCACCCTCATCGAAGACTACGCAAAGGTAGAAGCGGTTGACGGTCCGCATGCAGCCTGGTATCAGGCTCCCGAGCGCTATTGCTCCATCATCCGCCCACCCAGGTTCTGGGAAAGGCTCAGAGGCGTAACTTTGGAAAGCAAAATCATGTCAGCCGTGCAGGAAAAGCGCCGCGTAGCCCAAGAAGAAAACGCCCGTCTCCGCGGAGAATTGGAGTAGACGCCCGTTTCCCAAAAAGCGGGGCAGTCTTGACAGCTCTCTGACTGAGGTGATTTGGTTGGGAGGTTCTAGCTTGAAGTTTCTAATTGTCGGGGATACGGTGGACCCACGGCTGTATGATCATTTCCGGCGTGAGCGCTTTCCAGAGTCCATTGACGCCATCCTCTCCGTTGGTGATCTACCCCCCTGGTATCTATCATACCTCATGTCCGTTTTCAATGCTCCCCTCTACTATGTCCGCGGCAACCACGATGACAATTATGCCCAGAATCCCCCCGACGGTGGTGAAAACATTCACGGAAAGGTGGTTTACTTCAAAGGCTTAACCATCATCGGTTTTGAAGGATCCATGTTCTACCACCACCCTTCCGCTATCCAGTATACCGAGCGGCAGATGCGATCCATCTGGCGCCGCATGGCCTGGCGCTTTCGCTTTGGGCGCAAGATCGACATTGTGCTGACCCACGCACCCCCCTTTGGCATCCATGACGCCGAAGACCAGTGCCACAGGGGTTTTCTCACCTTCTCCCACATCATTCACAAGTACAAACCACGCTATTTCATCCACGGCCACACCCATCTCAACTACGGACTGAAGCAAAACCGCATTGATGTTGTGAACGACACCACAGTAATCAACGGCTATGGCTTTCACATTTTGGACATAGATCCACCGGTGGAGTGAGTGCTTCATGCGAGGACATGCCAAAGCGTTTGACACGGCCAAGGAAAAGCTGGGCCTCACCGATTCTCTGTACTTAGGCCTGCGCACCGTGCCCGTGGACAGCATCGTGGGCTCGGTGAACCGCTGGCGGGATTTTGATGCCCGCTTTCGCATTAAAAACCGCCACACCATGTACCGCTATCAGCAGATCAAAAAGGCGGTGGAACGGGGCAGTACCCTGCCGCCGGTTTCTTTGTATAAAGTTCGCGACAAGTACTATGTAGTTGACGGCAACCACCGGGTGGCCGCCGCCAAGGAAGTGGGGCAGGCCTTCATCGACGCCGAAGTAGTGGAATTTTTCCCTCCCCCAGACAGCGAGCCCAACCTGATCTGGCGGGAGCGCTCCATTTTCGAGCACAAAACTGGCCTAAGCGGCATCGAGCTCACGGAACTGGGTGCCTACGACAAACTGCTCATGCAGATCGAACAGTACCGCCAAGAAGAATCGGAGGCTTTGGGGGTGGATCTTTCCCTGCAGAACGCCGCGGCCAGCTGGGAGCAGGAGATCTACAAACCCGTGGTGGCCCTGATCCGGGAGCAGCGGCTGTTGGACGAGTTCCCCGGCCGCACCGAAGGGGATCTCTTCCTCTACGCCTCCTACCATAAAGTAGCCAAGAGCCGCCTAACCAAGCAGAACGTCAGCTACAAAGAAGCCCTGGCCGATTTCAAGGTGCCCAGGCCGGACAAATCCTTTGCCGAACAGCTGAAGGATCTGATCACCAGCCTGTTCAGCCCAGATCCCGGCGATACCTGCCCTTACGGCTTGATCATCGATGAAGACGGCTTAGTGCGGGTGGCCCGGGACTGCCGGGGCTGCCCACACTGCCGGGACTGCGCCGCGGACCCAAGCAAGCTGCCCACGGAGGATGAACTCTTTGACTACTAAAGCGACCTTGGCAATCCTTAAGATCCTGGAAAACCTGTATCCCAATCCCAAGACCGCCCTGAAGCACAACGGTCCATTCCAGCTTTTGGTGGCTACCATCCTTTCTGCCCAGTGCACAGATGAGCGGGTGAACCAGATCACCGAAACGCTCTTCCCCGCCTTTCCCACGGCCCACCACTTAGCCGCGGCCAGCTTTGAGGAGGTGGCCGCCCACATCCGCAGCGCGGGACTGTGGCGGAACAAAGCCCAGAACCTGATTAAGACCGCGCAGATTCTGGTGGAAAAGCACGGCGGCCAGGTTCCCAACACCCGGGAAGAGCTGGAGGCGCTGCCGGGGGTAGGCAGGAAAACAGCCAATGTGGTGCTGGCCAATGCCTTCGGTATTCCCGCCATCGCCGTGGACACCCACGTCTTCAGGGTGGCCAACCGCCTGGGCTTGTCCAGCGCGGCCACGCCCCAGGAGACGGAGCGCCAGCTGATGGAGGCCATCCCTAAGGAAAAGTGGATCGACGCGCATCACTGGCTGATCCGCCACGGCCGGGCCCTCTGCAAAGCCCGCAGCCCCCTCTGCGACCAGTGCCCCCTCCAGGAGCACTGCCGCTATTTCCAAGAAAAGCAAACAAGCTCGGGATAGAACCTGTTTTCTCCGCGCCCTCCCCCACCTCCTCCCTGCCACTTGCCGCTTCTTCCCGGTTAGGCCCCGTAAGGACTGGGCTGATCCGCTGCGGCCTCCACTTCCTCCCCCGATTCCAGATCCGTGTAGATGTACACCAAAGAGCCCACATCCACCTCGGCCTTTGGCGCGGGAACCTGGCCAATGACCCGGGTGCCCGGGCCCACCACCTCCACCCGGAACTGCTGCCTCCGGAGCAGAGCTGCCGCCTCTTCAACGTCCAGGCCCCCCACATCGGGTACGATCACCTGCCGGACTTGGCTGACCCGGGAGGTGGCCTTGCGCTCCACCCCCAGGTAGGTGAGGACCTTTTCCGCCAGGCGGGCGAAAACAGGTGAAGCGATGATTCCCCCGTAAAAGGCGCCCTGGGGCTCCCACAGAACCAGCAGCGCCGCCATCTTGGGGTCATCTTTCGGCGCGAAGCCGGCGAAGGAAGTGACCATTTTGGAGTGGGAATAGCGGCCGTGTTCCACCAGCTGGGCCGTTCCCGTCTTCCCCGCCACATCGTAACCGGGCACCTCCGCCCGCTTGCCCGAACCCCGCTCCACCGCCATGCGCAGCACGTAGGCGGTGGTCTCCGCAATTTCCGCCGCAATCACCTGCCGGGCCTCGGGGATATCCGGCGGGAAGCTCCCCTCTTCCGTCACCAATTCCTTGACGTAGTGCAGGGGCGTGTAGATGCCCTTGTTGGCAATCGCTCCAAAGCAAGCCAAAAGCTGCACAGGGGTAACCGTAAGCCCCTGACCGAAGCCCATGTTGGCCCAGGTGACCAGGGGTATGCTGGGGGAAGGCGCCCGGAGGATACCCGCCATTTCCCCCGGGAAGTCAATACCCGTCTTGTGTCCCAGGTTGAAGCGGACCAGCCCGTCGTAGAACCTCTCGGGGCCTAAGTCAATGGCCAGCTTGGCGTAATAGGGGTTACAGGAGTTTTGCATGGTCTCCACAAAGGACTGGGGCCCGTGCCCACCCCGGTTCCAGCAGCGCACATTCCAGCCGGATACCCGGATGTACCCGGGGTCGAAGAAGCCCGACTGCAGCGTGGCCACCCCTTCCTCCAGGGCCAGGGCCGCGGTGACCGCCTTGAAGGTGGAACCGGGCTCGTAGGTGTCGGTGACCGCGATGTTCTTGCGGTTAGCCGCGGGGTAGTCCGCGAAGTTCTCCAGGTCAAAGGATGGATAAATGGCCGTGGCCAGGATTTCGCCGGTTTGGGGATCGCTCACCAGGATCAGACCCAAACGGGAGCCCGTCTCCAGGGTGGCCCGGCGCACCTCTTCTTCGGCGATGCGCTGGATGAAGATATCGATGGTCAGGATCAGATCGCCGCCCCGTTGGCCCGGCAGGTACCCCCGCACCCCATCCTCCAGGGCCCGGCCCTGGGCATCCCGCTCGAAGATGGTCTCGCCTGGGGTGCCCCGCAAAAAATCGTCATAGTAGAGCTCCAAACCCTCCAGGCCCTGGTTGTCGATGCCCACAAACCCCAAAACCTGCGGGGCCACGGAGCCGTAGGGGTAGATGCGGGTGGAAGAAGGAACTACTCCGATCCCCGGCAGCCGCGCGGTGATCACCGCCCGGGCGTCTTCATCGGTGATCTTTTTCTTGAGCCATTCCACCGCGGAGTGCTTCTGCAGGCGCTGGAGGATGAACTCTTCGTCCAAGGATAGGATGGCGGCAAGCTTCTGCGCCGTGGCTTCTGCATCTTCCACCTCCGCGGGGATGGCATAGACGGTGTGGGCACTGACGCTCACCGCCAGGGGCACCCCGTTGCGGTCGTAGATCCCGCCCCGCAGTCCTTCAATGGGAATGCGCTGCAGGCGCTGCTCCAGGGCCTTAGCCTGGTAGAACTCGTTTTGCCAGAGCTGGAGGTAAGCCAGCCGCCCCCCTAGGAGCACCACCGCCCCCAGGAGCATGAGCAGCAAAAAGAGAATGCGCCTCTGCACCATGCTCATCCACCCATCCTCCCGAAAAACAGCCGCAGACGGTTAAAAAGACGCCTGAGCCAACTGGCCAGCCCCGTGCTCTGGCGGGCCAAGAGGTCCAGCCGCACCGTCACTCCATCTGCCCGCCGCACCAGCAGCTCCCCCACCTTATCTCCAGCATCAATGGGCGCCCTGAGCCTGGGCAGAAGCTCCACCTCGGTGCTGAATTCCAGATCGCTTTCATCCCTGACCACCACGGAATACTCCTGGGCCAGCACGGCATCGATCTGGTGCTGGACGCCGTCTGGGACCACCAGGCGCGCCTGCACCTCCTCCTTGGAGATCAAGGTGCGCAGATTAGCAAAGGCCCACTCCAGGAGGGCTTCGTTTTCCGCGTTTCTGATCTCCCGGGTGCGGGCCCCCAAGACCACCGCGATCAGCCTCCTACCGTGGCGGACGCAGGAAGTGATCAGGGTATGGCCCGCGGGAGTGGTGGCCCCGGTTTTGCCCCCCTCCACCCCTGGGGAATCCAGGAGGGGATGGGAATTGGTGATCTTCCGGTTTTGGCTGGGGAGGAAGAAGTCTGGGGCCCGGAGGATCGTCCGCATGAGCTCATGCTGCAGCGCGGCCTTGAGCAGCCTGGCCTGGTCGTAGGCGGTGGAATAGTTGTTGCTGCCCATGGACAGGAGCCCGGTGCAGTCCACATAGTGGGTATCCTGCAGCCCCAGCTCCTGGGCCTTGGCGTTCATCAGTTTGGCGAACTCCGCCTCGGAACCGGCCACGTATTCAGCCAAGGCCACCGCGGCGTCATTGGCCGATTGGAGGGCGGAGGCGTAGAGCAGCTCCTCCACGGTCAAACGATCGCCGGCCTTGAGGTTGATCTGGGTGCCCTCCCGGCTGGCCGCCCTGGCGCTCACCACCACTTCATCCCCTAGGCCGATCTTGCCCGCCTCCACCAGCTCCACCGCGAGGAGCAGAGTCATCACTTTGGTGATGCTGGCGATGGAACGGCGCTGGTAGGCGTTTTTCTCCAGGATCAAAAAGTCATAGTCGGCATCGTACACCGCGTAGGCAATGGAGCTGAGCTCCGGAGGGGCTGTGCTCTTCGCCGCAGCCTTGAGGGGTATCAGCCCCAGGAGCGCGGCCAGCACCAGCACAGCTGCCACCTGAACGCGCCGCATTTGCTTCCCCCTTCCCTGTTCCTAAGAATAATTACGCGGCGCCGGGAGTAATTAGTACATATACTATGGTGGTGCGGAAGGAGGAGGGCTGTGGAAACCAGGCTCTTCGTGGATCGGCCAGCCCTGTTTGACCAGTACGTTGCGGCCCACCCCAGAGGCGATGTGCTGCAGACCACAGCCTGGGGCAGGGTCAAGGAAACCACAGGCTGGCAGGCTCACCCCTTGGGGGTCCTAAGCCGAGGTGTGCTCAGGGCAGCGGCTCTGATTTTGACCAAGCGGCTACCCTACCTTCCCGCCCAGATCGCCTATTCCCCCCGGGGCCCCCTCTACTCTTCGCAGGAAGCCCTGGCGGCGCTGCTGCGGGATGGCGCGGGTTTTCTCAAGGCCCGGGGGGCCTTGGTCTGGAAGATGGATCCGGCGATTCCAGAAGGGGATCCAACCTGGCTGGAGGCGGTGAGAACCTTCCGCCTCAGGCAGGTGGAAACCGGCCTTGACTTCGAAAGCGTCCAGCCCCGGCATGTCATGGTGCTGGAGCTAGGTCGCTCCCTGGACACCCTGCTCAGCCAGATGAAGAGCAAAACCCGCTACAACATCCGTTACGCCCAGCGCAAACAGGTGCAAGTGCAGCAGGTCAAGGATAAAGATGAGCTTAAAGTGTTCTACGCCCTGCTCCAGGAGACGGCCCACAGGGACCGCTTCACCATCCGCAGCTTCAGCTACTTCGAAGCCCTCTGGGACCACTTAATTCAAAACGGCTTGGGCAAGGTCTTCCTGGCTTACCAGGCAGGCACTCCCCTGGCCGGGGCCATCTGTTTTCGCCTGGGTTCCCGGGTATGGTACACCTACGGTGCCTCCAGCGGCCAGCGGCGCAACCTGCAGGCCCCGCACCTGATCCAGTGGGAGATGATCAAATGGGCCAAGGGGGCGGGCTGCACCATCTATGATTTCCGGGGCGTAGCGGGGGATCTGCGCCCGGAACACCCCCTTTACGGCCTCTACCGCTTTAAGGAGGGGTTTGGGGCCCAGCTCCAGACCTACGTGGGCGAATTCGATCTCCCCCTTCGGCAAGGAGGCTATGCCCTGTGGTGCGGGGGACTGCAACTCCACAACTGGCTGCGCCAGCGCAAAAAGGTCCGCTAGACTTCTCCGCCTGGGTGGAGGTGGACCTTTCCGCCCTGGAGCACAACCTGCGCTCAGCCCAAAGGCGCACCCGTGCTCAGGTTGTACCGATCCTCAAGGGCGATGCCTACGGCCACGGGGCGCCGGTGGTGGCGGCCTTTCTCCAGGCCCGGGGCTGCACCACCCTGGGGGTGAGCACCGTGGAAGAGGCCCTGGATATTCTGGCCTGGACTAAAGCCCGGATCATGCTCCTTGCCCCACCCCTCCCGGGGCAGCTGCCCGCGGTGGTGAAGCACAACCTGATCCCGGCCCTCACCTCGCCTGAGCTGGTGCCGGAACTGAACCGTTTGGCGGCGCTGAGGCCCGGAGGGCTTACTGTCCAGATCAAAGTGGACACCGGCTTCGGACGGCTGGGTACCGCCCCCGAGGATTTCCCCGCTCTGCTGGCTGAGATCAAACAAGCCTCCCATCTCCATCTGGGAGGCGTTTTCACGCACTTTTCCGCGGCCGCGGGGGATAAAAAGTTCACCCGGGGGCAGCTCCAGCGCCTGCTGGCCCTACGGGAGGCTGCACCGGCGGGCCTTCTCTGGCATGCCGCGGGCAGCAGCGCCTTTCTCACCCTGCCCGAAAGCCACCTCGATCTGGTGCGGCTGGGCACCCTGCTCTACGGCCAGGCTCCCCTGCCCCTGGACAGCTCCTGGCAGCTCCAGGAAACCTGGCGCTGCCAAGCCCGGATCATCCAAACCCGCTGGCTCCCCCCGGGCCACAGCGTAGGCTACAGCCGGGCCTTTCGCACCCAGCGGCCTCTGCGCCTAGGGGTGATTCCCGTGGGCTACGGACACGGCCTGGAGCTGGAACCTGCGCCTTCTCCCTGGCGCCAATTTAAGCACGCGGCTTTCAGGGCCCTCTTTCCCAAACATGCCGTCTTCCACGGAAGGGAACCCCTCCCCATTGTGGGCCGGGTGAGCATGGGCCTCACCTGCCTGGATCTCACCAAAAGCGATCTCCAGGTGGGAGATACGGTGAGCGTGGGGATGCGGCGCACCGTGGTGAGCAGACAAATCCCCCGGCTGTACTATTTCCGGGGGAAGCTCAAGTGCATCTTCTGGAACCACCAGCTGTTTGATACCCGGGGCCGGAAGATCAGTTTAAGAGGTCTTTTCTGATCAGGATTTCCTCCTCGGTGGCGCTTTGGGCCTGGACCACATGGCCGTTTTGGTCGATGATGCTGGACTGGCCCTCGAATTCGATGTCCCAGAGCCGGCCCACCAGCATGGGGTTCACCGCCAGCTCGAACTCTTTGTTTTCCGCCACGGCCGCAAAGGAGCTGCGCAGCCAGTCCTGCTGCTGCCAGTCATCCCAGGGGTGGTTGTTGGCGGAGGGCTGGATGAACACCTTTGCCCCCAGCCCCTGCAGGCGCTGGCGCACCTCCGGGTGAAAAGCATCCAGGCAGACGGCAACCCCCAAGGGGCCGAAGGGGCTCTGCACCGCGCTGACATAGTTCAAGGGGGCGGGCTCCAGATCCAGGCCCCCTTTCTGCTCCATGTCCACCAGATTCACCTTGTGCTGGCGGTAGATCACCTGACCCGTGGGGGTGATCACCGGCGCGGTGTTGAAAACGCGGCTGGTCTGCCCCCAGCGCAGGGCTGCGGAGCCGGCCACAATCCACGCTTCGTACTTCCGGGCAGCGGCAACAAAGGGCGAGAGATAGATGCGCTCCAGCTCCTGGGAGCGGGCCAGCAGGAGGGCCCGCACCGGCGAGACCCTGTGCACCACCATCTGATGGAGCACCGCCGCCCCATGGTGCAAAAGCAGTGCTTTACTGGCCTGGGCAAAACTTCCCTTGGCCCAAACACGTTCCGGGGCGTTGCTGAGGATGCAGAATGTGCCGATATGCTCAGGAAAGGCCACCAAAAGCCTCCCCTCGCCCGCTTCAACGCGGATGCGCTCCATGATGCCCATGATGCGCGCGGCAAAGCTTTCCTCGGTGCGGTAGTCTTCTGCTCTTAGCTTCATCTGCACACAGGCGATCATTTCCCTCACCTCACCTTTATGGTTCGCCTTCGAAGTGCTTTTCCCTGCGCCCACCGGGTTTGACACCGGCTTGATTTGCAGGTAAGATCAAAAAGAAAGGGGGAACGCCCGTGACTACAGTGAACCAAGAGAGCGTGCTGCGGCGCCTGGCGCGCATCGAGGGGCAGATCCGCGGCCTGCAGAGAATGGTCGCGGAAGGGCAGCCCTGCAGCGAAATCCTCACCCAAGTGGCCGCCGCCCGGGCGGCGCTGGCGGGAGTTGCCACCATGATCTTCGAAGTGTACTCCAAATCCTGCATTGAGCAGGCCGTAAGGCAGGAAGAAGGGTGCTCCGAGGCACTGGAGGATATGCTGCGCTCCCTGAGCCGCTTGTTGAAATAGGTGAATTAAGGAAGCCACTGCAGGGGGTCCACAGTCTGGTCCCCTATTTTGATCCGAAAATCCAGGTGGGGCCCGGTGGTCAGTCCGCTGCGGCCCACCAAGGCGATGGTCTGGCCCTGCTTGACCAGATCGCCGGCGCGCACCAGCAGCTTGGAGTTATGCCCATACCAGGTGGTCACCCCGCCGCTGTGCTCGATCACCACGCCCAAACCGTAATTGCCCATGCTGCCGGCCTTGATTACCCGGCCCGCCTCCGCGGCTTTTACGGGGGTCCCTTCCGGTGCGGCGATGTCGATGCCCCCGTGGAAGTGGCGCACCTGCAGCACGGGGTGGATCCGGCTGCCGTAGCCGGAGCTGATGGTCCCCTGCACGGGCCACTGGAAGTTCAGCCTGGAGGCGGGGCCCGTCACGGCCACGGCTTTGGTGGGGATATACAGGACCTGGCCGGCCAGGAGCCGATCCGGATTGGCCAGGCTGTTGTAGCTGGAAATCCTGCTGACGGTGGTCTTGTACTGCTGGGCCAGTTTGGTCAGGTTATCCCCCCGCTGCACCGTGTAAGCCACCACCAACTCCCCCAGGGCGTCTAGGGCCGCGCTGGTTAAGGGTCCCACAATCCCGTCGGGGTCCAGACCCAGGACCTCCTGGAGCTTTTTGACCGCCCCTTCCGTTTCGGGGCCGAAGATGCCATCTACAGCCAGCTCAAAACCCAGCTCCACCAGGCGTTCCTGGAGGGCAGCCACCTCGACGCCTCGCATGCCGCGCCGAAGCAGAGGGCTTTCCCCCGCGGCCTGCGGGGAAAGCAGCGTGCAGAGGATTAGTGCAGCAAGAAAAGTCCCGCTGGCACCCTTGCGCAGGGGATGCATGAAAATCCCTCCCACAGCCTTTTGACCTAGTATAGGCTGGGGAGGGAGAAAATATTCTAAGTAATATTTAGAGGTTTTCCAGATAGTGATAGGCCTGCATGGCCGCGATGGCGCCATCGCCGGCCGCGGAAACGATCTGCCGCAGCGGCGTGTTGCGCACATCCCCCGCCGCGAACACCCCTGGAATAGAGGTCTTCATATCGGCCCCGGTAACCACATAGCCCCACTCGTCCAGAATCCCCGTACCCTTGAGGAAATCGGTGTTGGGGAAGAAGCCCACATAGATAAACACTCCCGCGCAGGGGATCACCTGCTCGGACCCATCCTGGTTGTTGCGGACCAAAACGCCGGTTACCCGTCCTTCGCCCTGGATTTCCTGCACTTCTGAGTTGAAGATGAACTTCATCTTGGGGTTCTTAAAGGCCCGTTCCTGCAAAATGGCCTGGGCCCGCAGCACATCCCGGCGGTGGATGACCGTAACGGAGCTGCAGTAGCGGGTGAGAAACAAGCCCTCTTCCACCGCGGAATCGCCGCCGCCCACCACTACCACGTCCAGATCCTCGTAGAAGGCACCGTCACAGGTGGCACAATAGGATACGCCCCTACCTGCCAGTTCCTTTTCCCCGGGGACATTGAGTTTGCGGGGCTGGGCACCGCTGGCGATGATCACGGCCCGGGCCTCAATCACTTCGCCCCCCACCTCCAAGGTTTTGGGCTGGCCCTCCAGGTTCACCTTGGTCACTTCCCCGTACTTCCACTCGCAGCCCACTGTCAGCGCTTGGTTGTACATGTGCTCCGACAGATCGGCACCGCCGATGTTTTTAAAGCCAGGGTAGTTTTCGATCTCCAACGTGTTCTGCATCTGGCCGCCGTAGAGGCCCTTTTCAATAATGATGGTCTTGAGGTTGGCCCGTCCTCCATACAGGCCAGCGGTGAGGCCTGCGGGTCCTCCGCCGATAATTGCCAAATCGTACATACAATCTCTCCTTCCGCTAGCGAGTTGTCACTGCCTGTGCCAAACCTGGGGAAATCCAGGTCGCGGTATCACTGACCACAATGGCTTCCACGCCGGGCAGGCGCTCCACCAGAGCCCTGCCCCCTTCCCACCCCAGGACAAAGACCGCGGTGGAAATGGCATCCCCCACCGCGGGGTCAGCACCCACAATGGTGACGCTGCGCAGCCCCCGGGCGGGATAGCCTGTGCGGGGATCGAGGATATGGTGATAGCGCACACCGTCAACGGTAAAAAAGCGCTGGTAGTCGCCGGAGGTGACCACGCTCTGGTCATCCAGGGGCAGGATAAAGCGGATGTTTGTGGGCTCGTCCGGATCCTGCACGCCCACCCGCCAGGGATTGCCATCTGGCCGGCGGCCCACCACGGCAATATCTCCCCCGGCATTCACCAGGGCCCGTTCCACCCCGGCCTCCCGCAGGATCTCCACTGCCCGGCCCACGATGAACCCCTTGGCGATGCCGCCTAGATCCAGCACCGTCCCCTGGGGGATGCGCACCGCGCCAGCCTCCCGATCCACTTCCACCTTGGTGTAATCCACGGTAGCCAGGGCCTCCGCCAGCTCTTCTTCCCCGGGGACGCGCCGGATGTCGCCGCCGAAACCCCAAAGATCCAGGACAGCGCCGATGGTGATATCAAAGGCCCCTTCGGTCAAACGGCCCATTTCCAAACCCAGTTCGATGAGCTCCAGGGTGAGGGGACTGACCTTGACCCAGTCCCCCGCCCCCCGGTTGATCGCGCTCACTTCGCTTTCGGGCACAAAACGGGAGAACAAGGCCTCCAGCTCAGCCATGCGCTCAAAGGCCTGCTCCACCAGGGCCTGGGAGTTGCGTCCATCTACCCGCACATCCACCACCGTGTCCATGAGGATGGTGGAGCGCTGGGTGGTGGTTTCCTGGGCGTTGGCCTGGGGCAGCCAGCCCTGGAAGTAGCAAAGGAGCAGTGCTCCGCCTAGAATCACAAGGATCAACCCCAGAAGCAGAGCATGCTTCTTTTTTCTATCCATAACAACGTCCACCTTTTCTCAGCTCACTGCCGCCTTTTCCAAAACCAGGGGCTTGCCATCCTGCCAATCGATGGTCTTCATGGGGCACACGGCCACACATTCACGGCAGTTCGTACACAGATCGTAGTTGATCCGCGCCAAGTTGTCCTGCATGTAGATGGCCCCGGTTGGGCAGGCTTTCACGCAGCGCTGGCAGGCAATGCAGCCCACGCTGCACACCTGGCGTACTTCCCGGCCCTTGGCCAGGGAGCGGCAGCGGATGTGCACGCCCTGCTCTTCGGGGACCAGGATGATGATATCCCGGGGACAGGCTTCCACGCACTTACCGCAGGCGGTGCAGTTTTCTTCGATGACAACGGGTAAGCCATTCTCGCTCATATACATGGCGTCGAAGGCACAGGCCTTCACGCAGGATCCGTAGCCCAAGCAGCCGTAAGAGCAGGCCTTATCCCCGCCCTGGGTGGCGTGGGCCAAGCGGCAGTCCGCGGGCCCATCATAGGTTCCCCGCTGCTTGGCTTCGGCCAAGCCGCCCTTGCAGAGCACCTGGGCCACCTTGCGCACCGGCTCCTCCGCTTCCACGCCCAGTACAGCCGCGACCATTTTGGCCACGGTGGCGCCGCCCACGGGGCAGCCGTTGGTGGGTGCCTGGCCGGAGGCCACCGCCTCCGCAAAGGCCCGGCAGCCGGCAAAGCCGCAGCCGCCGCAGTTCACCCCGGGCAGCACCTCTTCTATGGCATCGATCTTCGGATCGGTTTCCACCGCCAACTTCTTGCTGGCCACCGCCAAACCGGCGGCAAAGAGGGCAGCCAGCGAGCCCATACTCACGAGGGACACGAGTACATTGTTCAAAATTCAACCCCTCCTACAAAAACTCAGATCAGACCGGCAAACCCGCTGAAAGCCAGGGATAGCAAGCCGGCACAGATAAAGGCAATGGGGGCGCCCAAAAGCGGCTCGGGAATATCGGCAAAGCGCAGCTCCTCCCGGATGCCCGCCATGAGCACCAGGGCCAGGGTAAAGCCCAAGCCCGCGCCCAGAGCAAAGATGACAGATTGGATGAAGGTATAGGCATTCTGCACCGCCATGATGGCCAGACCTAAAATGGCGCAGTTGGTGGTGATCAGCGGCAGAAAGATGCCCATGGCCTTGTACAAACCCGGGCTGGTCTTGTGGATAAACATCTCCACCAGCTGAACCAAGGCGGCAATCACCAAGATGAACGCCATGGTCTGGAGAAACGGAAGACCCAGGGGCGCCAGGATGAAGTGTTCAATCAGCCAGGTTACCGCTGCGGCCACCACCATGACGAAGGTTGTGGCCACGCCCATGCCAAAGGCCGAATCAACATCTTTGGAAACCCCCATGAAGGGGCAGATGCCCAGAAAACGGACCAGCACAAAGTTGTTGACCAACAGAGCACTGAGGAAAAGTAAGAATAGATTCATGCCCGTCCCCCCTAACTAGCCCTTCTCTTCTGCCGCGCCGCGATCATGTTCATCAGCGCCATCAAAATCCCCAAGGTGATGAAGGCGCCGGGCGGCAGGGACATCACGCCGATGGTGGTGGCACCATCAGCCGCCAGCTTCCAGCCGAAGATGGAGCCGGAACCCAACAGCTCTCTAACCGCCGCCAGCACCGTCAAGGCCCAGGTGAAACCCAAACCCATGCCCAAACCGTCCAAAATGGACGAGACAACCGAGTTCTTGCTGGCAAAGGCTTCAGCCCGTCCCAAAACGATGCAGTTCACCACAATCAGGGGGATAAACAGGCCGAGCACCTGGTGCAGATCCGGCAGATAGGCGTTCATAAACAAGTCCACAATGGTCACGAACGTGGCGATAACCACGATGTAAGCGGGAATGCGGACCTTCTCGGGAATCACCTTCCTCAAAAGGCTCACCAAGGCGCTGGAGCAAACCAGCACGAAGGTGGTGGCCAAGCCCATACCGATGCCGTTGATGGCCTCGGTGGTTACGGCCAAGACCGGACAGAGGCCGATCATAATGCGGAAGGTGGGGTTTTCATTCCACAATCCGTTCACGAAATTCTTCCATAAACGCGCCATGCTTACTCCCCTCCCCTGTAGATTCTCACCGTGTCCTGCAGGCCCTCGCGCACCGCATCCGCCACCGCCCGTGAAGAGATGGTTGCTCCAGAGATGATCTGGATGTCCTGGTTCACGGTGATGGGATCATCCACGGTTTTCCCCGCGAACTGGCTGCGGAAGCCCTCTTCCTCAATCCGGGAACCCAGACCGGGAGTTTCCGCATGGTTCAAGATCTTCACGTTGAGAACCTGATCGGTGGCCTCATCCACGCCAACCAACACCCGCACCACGCCGCCGTAGCCATTGCCTTCACCCACGAAGGCATAGCCCACGATCTGGCCCTGCTCATCCACGCCCTGGTAGATAATGGTGGTTTCCTGGCCTTTTTCCCGCATCTCCTGGGGATCATCCACCCCCAGCTCATCGGGGCTCCGGCGGATCATATTCACCGTGGCGGTACCAGGCAAAACCTCCAAAACCGAACTTTCCAGAGCCCGCGCGGCATTCTCTTCTATTATAACACTCGTCTTCCCGTACACCAACGATAGAACCGCCGCGGAAACCATGGCAATTACTGATAGCACTACAACCATGCGCACAGACTCATTCACTTGCTTTCACCCCTTGCCCGTAGATGCGGGGGCGCGTCCACCTATTGAGCAGCGGAGTTACGGCATTCATGAGCAGAATGGCGAAGGTAACTCCCTCGGGATAGCCACCCCACAATCTAATCACCATGATAATTACACCGATGCCTATGCCAAAGATCCAGCGGCCGGCCTTGGTCACCGGCGAAGTGACCATATCGGTGGCCATATACACAGCACCAAAGAGCACACTGCCCGCCAGCAGATGGAAGATGGGATTCTCCCCGGCCAGGAGGGCAAAGACGGTCACCGTGGCACCGATACCCACCGGGATGCGGTAATCGATAACCCCTTTGTAAAAGAGGTAGATCCCGCCCAGCAAAATGGCTAAAGCGGAAGTCTCGCCGATTGATCCCGCCACCTGTCCGAAGAAGAGGTCGGGGATGCGGCTCACCGCGGCCCCCAGGGCCAGCGGCGTCGCGGCAGTGACCCCGTCTAGGGGTGCGGTCCAGGTGGTCATGGCCCGGCCAAAGGAAGCGGTCAAGAAGGCCCGGCCCACCAGTGCGGGGTTGAAGGGGTTGTGCCCCAACCCGCCAAACACCTGCTTACCGATGGCAATGGCGAAGGCGGAGCCCACAACCACCATCCAGCTGGGCAGGGTCGGCGGTACGCTCAGTCCCAAAAGCAAGCCAGTGATCAGTGCACTGCCATCGCCAATGCGGATGGGCTGACCCCGCAGGCGCTGCCAGATGGCTTCCGTGGCCACCGCTGCCGCCGAGGATAAGAGCAGGATGCGCACGGCCGGCCAGCGGAAAAAGTAGATGGCCGCGGCCACCACAGGCAGCAGACCGATGAGCACCGCAAACATGATTTTTTCAGTTGTATCCGTATCCCGTACATGGGGAGATGGAGATACCAGCAATTTCAGTTCATCCACTGTCTACCCTCCTTCAGCTTGACTGCCGCTCGCGGGCAATGATTTCTGCTTTGGCAAAACGGATGTAGTGCAACAGCGGCCGCTTCGAGGGGCAGATGTAGGTGCAGCAGCCGCACTCGATGCAATCCAGCGCCCCGTATTCCCTGGCGTTGTCCCACTGCTCGTTCATGCCGTAGGCCTCCAGCTTAAGGGGAAGCAGGTTCGCCGGGCAGACATCCACGCAGCGGGCACACTTGATGCAGGGCTGGGAATCGGGGGTTTTGCTCTCATCCACGCCGAAGCAGAGAATACCGCCGGTCACCTTGGTCACAGGCACATCCAAGCCAAACTGTGCTCCGCCGGTCATGGGTCCCCCGGCCACCACTTTACCCGGGGTCTGGCTGAAGCCACCTGCGGCCTCGATCACCGCCTGGAAGCCTGTACCCACAGGCACCAAGAAGTTCTTGGGTTCCGCCACCGCGGAGCCGGTAACCGTGACCACTCTGGAGATCAAAGGTTCCCCGTCCCGCACGGCCTTGGCCACCGCCCAGGCGGTGCCCACGTTTTGCACAATGCAGCCCACCTGGAACGGCAGACCGCGGCTGGGCACTTCCCGGCCGGTGAGGGCTTGGATCAGCTGTTTTTCCCCTCCCTGGGGATACCTGGTGGGCAGGGCCACCACTTCGATATTCCCAGCCTTCTCCCTGAGGGCGGCAATGGCATCGGGCTTGTTGTCTTCCACCCCAATGATGATCCTGCGGGCCCCACAGGCCTTGGCCATGAGCTTGGCCCCGAGGATGATCTCCTCAGGGTACTCCACCATCAAGCGGTGGTCTGCCGTGAGATAGGGCTCGCATTCACAACCATTAAGCAGTAGATAATCAATAATGACTCCCTTGGGCGGGGTTAGCTTGGGCGCGGTGGGAAAACCTGCGCCGCCCATGCCCACAATGCCAGCCTCCTCGATGCGCTCCAGGATGCTCTGGGCATCCAGCTGCACCGGATCGGGATGGGTCTGCCTTTCTACCCACCTCTCCTGGCCGTCGTTCTCAATAACAATGCAGGTGAGCTCCCGCCCCGAAGCGCTGGGCCTCGGTTCGATGGCGGCCACCTTTCCTGATACTGGCGCATGCACTCGGGCGCTGATCCTGCCATCGGCCTCGGCGATGGGCTGGCCCTTGAGCACCTCATCCCCCTTGGCCACCAGCGGTTTGGCTTCCCGCCCGGCGTGCTGCAGCAGGGGCACTACCACAACTTCCGGAGCAGATAGCACCTGGATAGGAGTGCTGTTGGTGCTCTCTTTGTTCTCCTTGGGATGAATGCCCCCAAAAAAAGCGCGAACGCGTCGCATGTATCAAGTCACCTCACAATCACTTATTTAGACCACACCGACTAGATATTCTGGTCTGGGGCGGCAAATCCTGCCTAGGGCAAATTTTTGGCACCGGCGAACCCCAGCTGCCGCCAGGCTTCATAAACCACTATGGCTACAGTATTAGCCAAATTCAAAGATCTTACATCCCGCTGGGGCAGGGTCACCACCCGCTCTGGATAGGCCTGCAGCAGCTCCCCACCGAGGCCTTTGGTCTCGCTCCCGAAGATCAAGTAGTCCCCAGGCTGGTAGCTCACCTGGGAGTACAGCTTGCGGCCCCCCGTTTCCAGGAAATACATGCCCTTCGGCTCCTCCGCGGCTAGAAAGTCGGCGAAGGAATCATGGACCTTCAGCTGCAGGTACTGCCAGTAATCCAGGCCCGCCCGCCTTAGGCGGGGATCGCTTAAAAAGAAGCCCAAAGGCCTGACTAGATGGAGGGTTGCCCCCACCGCCACACACAGCCGGGCGATATTACCCGTATTGGCCGGAATCTCCGGCTCCACCAAAACCACATGCACCGCTCTCACTTCCCTTTACGCAAGAAAAGAGGGCCTTTGGCGACCCTCAACCCAGTCTGGAAAAATCAGAACCAGTAGCGGATGAACACCTGCGCCTGCTCCTGGGTGAGCCCGGCTCCCAAGGTGAGGGGGTGCTCCGACAGCGAGACCAAAACGTGCATGCTCAGCCCCTCACTCACCAGCGCAATATCCAGCTTCACCCTCTCCCGAGGTTCCTGGTAGGACAGGCCAAACCCGAAGGAACTGCCCAGTGAGACGGAAAAACGCCACACCCCCTGCCGGGTAAACTGCACATAGGGGATGATGCTGTACTCGAACTCGCCCACTTCCGATACGGAAAGCTGTGCCTGGCCCGCCAGGCCATGGCCCACCGACCCGTACATGCGGCTGAACTCCCCGTAGGCACCCACATGGGGCTGTGTACCGCTGGGAAAGGTGGAGAGAATGGGCCGCCCAGTAGTGCCGCCGAAGAGCTCCAGGCTGTAGCCGATGTTGCCCAGAATCACCTGCTTGTGGCCGCTGAACCAGCTGAGGGCCTGTTCCTGCCCTTCCGCCTGGGTCAAAAACCCGCCGATGCCCGTTTTCTCATACCCCAAGAGCCCCATGGGCTTCACCGTCTCCTGGCTTAAGCCCAAACCTGTCTGCCAGCCCTGGGGTCCAAAACTAAAGGGGAGATCCTCCGCCTCAAAGGCCAGTGCCACCTGGCTTGCGGCTAGAAAGACAAACCCGATCAGGCCGAGCACTAACAGATTGCGCAACCAGGGCTGCAATGATTACCCCTCCCTAACGTGACAAGCTCACATCTTCTCAATCTTAGCATCGGGCAGGCAGGTGATCTCCTCCACGCTCAGCCCGGGATCCAGCTCCACATTGGACAGGCGCATGGTTCCCTGGAGAACCTCTCCTTCGTACACGGAAATCTCGTGGGGAAACCAGCTGTCATCCCGCACCCGCACGTACCAAATCTCCTCCTCGGGGGCATCCACCTGCAAGAGGTAGTCCGTGACCCCGCCTTCCAGCTCCACCTTCTCCAAAATATCCACGTTGTACTGGGAGAAGTCGAAATAGGAGGTAAGCTGGGTTAAATCCTGGCCTATGCTCAGGGCAACCAGGGCCTCCTTGCTGGCATCCTCCAGGCCCCGCACCACGATCACATTGGTTACGGGCTGGAAGATGTGTACCTGCATCTCGGCCTGATTTGCCACCAGGATCATACCCCGCACCGCGCTGGGCTCGTTAAACTCGATGCGGGCCAGTTTATGCTCAATGCTCACCATTAGGTGGAGGACCACTTCCTCATTGCGCCGCTCGCGGATCTCCGTGATGTTGATATCCACAGCCAGATCCTTCAGATCCTCAACGGCGGCTTTGATCTGATCCACCACCGCGGCCGCTTCTTCCGAGATGGTGATCTCCTGCATCACCTGCTGATACTTCTCTGAGAAGTTGTCGGGCTCCTCCTCTACTTGGGGCTGGTTCAGGTTCAGCTGAATGGTTTTCGTGGGCGAGTCCTCAGCAGATGCCAAGGCAGAACAAGAGATAAGTGCGGTAAGCAACACAATGAGTGCGGCAGATAAACCTAAGCGGTACTTCATTCCCAACGACTCCTCGCCTCGATTTCTAGCTCTTCCGGCATCCTAAACCTGGTTGCACAGAAGGCGAACAAGTTGTACAATATCTTTTGGATGCCTGAAAGGAGGGATGCCAGATATGCCTATCTATGAGTACAACTGTCCCAACTGCGGCCGCTTCGAACTGAAGCAGAGCATGAAAGACAGCAAACTCGAGAGTTGTCCCACATGCAGCGCTCCAGTTCAGCGCCTGATTTCCAAGAATGTCGGCATTATCTTCAAAGGGCCTGGTTTTTACATCAACGACAGCCGGAACGACTCCAAAAACGGTGCTGCCAGCAGTCCTGCAGCGGAGAGTTCCGCCTCATAAAGCACCCGTCGCACCTTCCCCGGAAGGTGCTTTTTTTCTCCCTGCCCCCGCTACGGCGGTGTCAGCTCCGGCCGGGTGAGCCGGAAGGTGTTCCCTTCCCGGATCAGGGTGGGTGTGAGCACCCGCTGGCGCTGCAGCACAACGGGAACGGGCTCGGCCACCTGCACAGGCCTCATCTGCGGCGGCCGGGTGCTGTACCAGCTCTCACCGTGGCGGAAATAGAGGGCCCCATCCAGCCAGAGGGCCTCCTGGGCCTCCAGGCCCCTGCTCACCAGGGCCAAGGCCTCCATCTGCACGTGGAGGGCTGCCACCGCTCTTCCCGCCGGGCCCTCCACTTCCAGGGCCAGCAGGCTGCCCTGGGGCGCCCAGGAAAAGGCCGTGACCGTCCCCTGGGGTACCTGCAGTCTCTTCACCACAGCACCCCAGCGGTTCAAAATCCACACTTCCCGCTGAACCTTTCCTTCCACCAGGAGGGCCAGGTGTTCCCCCTGGGGAGACCAGGCCGCATTCCGCACCAGGGCCTCTTCTACCCAGGTGACATGGCCTTGGATCTGCTGGTCAAAAAGCCTGACCCCCAGGGACGGCTCCCCAAGTTCTTCCAGCACATACCTGCCTTTGGGATCACTTCGCCCACCTGTGTGGGAATTCCTGCCCTGTTTTAATCTTTCTAGGACCTCCCAAGAGGTGACCTCAACCGGTTCTGACCAAAAGAGGGCCAGCTTCTCTTCTAGGATCTTCCGGCGCTGGCCTGGCTCGGGATGGGTGCGGAACAGATGCATGGGCTGATCAGCGCTATCCGCCTGGGCTAAAGCGTCCAGCAGGGCAATGCCCCCCGCGGGGTCGAAGCCGGCCCGGGCCGCGAGCTCCTGCCCCAGGGCATCTGCCTCCAGCTCCGCTTCCCGACCCCAGCCCGCCTGGAGCATCTGCACCAGGGTAAGGCCGGCCAGGCGCAGCAGCTCAGCGGACAGAAAGTCGATGGCCGCCACCCCCACCTCCGCCAGGACGGAAAGGCCCATCTGCCTCAGCACCGCATTCACGCCGTGCTTCTTTTCCACATGGGCGATCTCATGGCCCAGCACCGCCGCGAGCTGGGCCTCATCACTGCCGATCAGGCTCAGAAGTCCCCGGGTGATAAAGATAAACCCCCCGGGGAGTGAAAAGGCATTGGCTTCTTTGGAGTTGAGCACCGTAAGGGTGTACTCCACATCCTCCCGCTCGCTTTGGGCCGCCACGCGGCGGAAAACCTCCTCCACCCACAGCCGCTGCTGGATGGGGAGAATGTACTCCCCTCCGTACTCCTTGATCAAGGTGGGCGCGGTGCCCGCGCCTAAGGTGCGCTCAAAGCGCGCCGCCAGGCCCGCCGCGCAGGCGCCAGCCGGGGCCCCTAAAAGCAGCAGGAGCACCAAAACCAAGGTTAGAGACCGACGAACCCCTTTTGTCCTCAAAACAACCACCGCCAGTGCCGCAGAATCTCCTCCAGCGGAGGATCCTCCGCCGCCTCAGGTTTGCTGTCGCTAAAGGCTATGGAAAAGCCCTCCCCGCCAGGCAGTACCAGAAAGATCCGGTACTCCCACAGGCGGTTGCCCTGCCCGTCCTGGTAGGCATAGGCACAGGAGATGCCCCAAACTCCCGCCACCTCGATTTCCCTGAAATCCTGGACCAGTTCAAACTGCTCCAACCCCCCCGGCCCGCTGTAAAGCTCCACGGAGCGCTGGGCAAAGGCCAAGGCGGAAGGGTAGGAAACCGGCCCTAAGCGCTGGAAATAGAGGAGCTCGAAGTCCCCTTCCCCGTAGAACACCATCAAATCAGGGCTGCTGTGGTGCGCTTGGTAAACCCAGTGATCCCCGATGAGCGTGCTGTACAGCCCCGTGGGATCGGTAAGTGTGGAAGCTTCCGCCGGCCCCGGGGCGCAGAGGGCGGCGGCCAGGAGCAGGACGATCAACCAGCGGCTTGCAGCCATTATCCCACCCCCTCAAGCGGAACTCCGCACCACCAGCTCAGCCTGGAGCATCTGCTGGTCCGGAAAGGTTCCTGAACCGTAAATCTGCGCCGTGAGCATCTGCACGGCGATCTGGCCCAACTCGTAGATGGGCACGTGCACCGAAGTTAAAGCGGGCTGGACGTAAGCCCCCAGGATGGTGTTGTTAAAGCCCACCACCGCCACATCTTCCCCCACGGTAAAACCCCGTTCCTGTAGGGCGCGCATGGCGCCAATGGCGATGAGATCATCCACGGCAAAGATGGCGGTGAACTGCCCGCCCTTCTCCAAAAGGCGGAGGGTAGCCTGGTAGCCGCCGTCCACCGAGAACTCCGAGTGTTCCACCAGCCTCTGGTCCCAGGGCAGGCCCTCTTCAGCCAGGGCCAGCTCATAGCCGCGCAGGCGGTCGGCGCTCACCACATAGCGGGGATCCCCATCCAGGCAGGCGATGCGCCGGTGGCCCTTGCCCAGAAGGTACTCCACCGCGGCTTTGGCATCGGCCACATTGTCGTTATTCACCCAGTTGATCGCTTCGGGCCCCTCGTGGCGCCCGATGAGCACAAAGGGATAGCCCTCCTCCGTAAGCCGCGGGATGAGCTGGTCCTGACGGTGGGAAGCTAGGAGAATCACCCCATCCACCCGGCGCTGCCTGAGCAGGTTCAGGCATTCTTCATCCTCTTGGGTAAAACTGCTGCTGGTGGATAACACTAAATGCAGCCCGTACCTGTGGGCGATGGAGGAGATGCCTTGAATGACCGCGGGAAAGAAGGGGTTGGCAAAGTCCCCCTGGGTGAGGCGGGAGCGGATCACCCCGATGCTGCTGCTGGTCTGGTTAACCAGACTGCGGGCGATGGCGTTGGGGTAATAGCCCAGCTCCGCCATGACCAGGCGCACCCGTTCCTTGGTGTTGGGGCTGATGCGGGGATGGTCCGCAATCACTCGGCTCACCGTGGAGGGTGATACGCCGGCCCTCCGGGCCACATCCTTGATGGTCACTTTACTCAATCGAACCACATCCATCTAGCTCTTCACAAGGCATCTGTTAGTTAATACTACAAAGGCCAGATGATCCCTTCCCTTAAACTCCGGAGGTGATGTTTTGTCCAGCACTACATCGAAACTATTCGCAGGCGCGCTGGGCGTTATGGGCGGTCTTGTGGCCCTGCGCTTCCTCAGCGGGCAGCTGGTCCGCCAGGGCGTGAAGGTGCTCATGACCGACCCCTATATGGAAAACCTGGCGGAACTGCTCTCGGCCACCAAGCGCACCGGGGTGCAGACCATCCTGGAAACCAACCTCCGGGCCCAGAAGGCCCAGGTGCTCAAGCGGCCCTTGGGCAGCCCCCGCCGCTTTTTGGACTTCGATGGGCTCATGTTTGTCTCCGCGCATCTGGACCGGCCGCCCCTCCCCCACACCAGGGAGGTGCACACCGCGACCACCATCGGTCCCGGGGCCAAAAAGCCCCTAACCTTAGCCACCCCCCTTTTGGTTTCCGGCATGGCCTACAAAAAGGCCCTCTCCGACCGGGCCAAATACGCCCTGGCTTTAGGCAGCCGCCTGGCGGGCACGGCCTCCAATACGGGGGAGGGGCCTTTTTTGCCCAAGGAGCGGGAATTGGCGGAGCGGCTGATTATCCAATACCCCCGCATGCCCCTGCACCGCACCGTGGAAATCCTAGCCCAGGCCGATGCCCTAGAGATCCAGCTGGGCCAGGGGGCCAGCGCCGGCGGGGCCCAGGCCCCCTTCCCCCACCTGGTCCGCCCGGAGCTTCCCGCCCTGCGTCAGCGGGAAGATCTGCCGAAGATCGTAAGCTTTCTGCGGCAGGTGGGCGGAGGCGTGCCTGTGGGGGTGAAACTTTCCTTCACCAACAACCTGGAGCGGGAGATCGACCTCTGCCTGGAGGCGGGTGTGGATTTTCTCGCCATGGAAGGGGCCAAGGCGGTCACGGTGGCCGCCCCCCCCATCCTGGAGGATGACTTCGGCCTGCCCACCATCATCGGGCTCTGCCGGGCGGTGGAGCACCTCAAGGCCCGGGGGGTGCACCGCCAAGTGAGCCTGATCGTTTCCGGGGGCTTTTTCTCCCCCGGCCAGTGCCTCAAGGCCCTGGCCCTGGGGGCAGATGCCATCTACCTGGGCACCATGGCCCTCTATTCCATCAGCCACACCCAAACCGCCAAATCCATTCCCTGGGAACCCCCCACCCAGCTGGTGGTGGACGGCGGCAAGCAGGCGGGGCGGTTCAACTGGAAGCTGGGGGCGCGGCATCTGGCCAACTACCTCATCTCCTGCACCGAGGAGATCAAAGAAGGAGTGCGGGCCTTGGGTAAGCACGCACTCCTGCAGGTAGACGCCTCTGACCTGGTCTCCCTGGACGAGGTGACCAGCCAGATCACTGGTACCCCCCTGGCCTACTCCAGGCGCACGGTGCGGGCCCGCATCCCGTCAGAGGTATAGTAAAACAAAACGATCTGGGTTCCTTCTTTGAAGGGCAGCTCCTCCACGATGGTCCAGCGCTCCAGCTCCCGGGGGGACAGGCCCGCGGCCTCGGGGATCAGCTCTCCGAGGCGGCCGGAGTTGATCAGCTCCGACTTCGGCTTGGGATTCCGGGGGCCCCCCAGCCAGTGGGGGGTGGCCTGCCTGCGCTCATGGCAGCGGAAGTCATAGAGCAGCCAGGGCCTCAGGTCAGGGTTCCCCTCGCCGAAAAACTCCAGGAGAATCCGGTAGCGGCTGAGCAGGGAATGCTCGCTCCAGTGGTAGCCCGCCTCTTCCCACTTGGCCGCGAACTCGTTGAAAAAGGCAAAGGGCGAGCGTCCCTCCCGCAAAAGGTAAGCTAGGGAATGCTCAAAGCGGGGGTTATAGTATTTCTCCACCAAATCCTCGATGATCTTGAGGCGCTGGAGTTCCCCGAAGGAGAGATCCTTGGTGTAAAGCACCTCGTAGGGCGCCTCGTCGGTAAACACGCAGCCAAAACTCTCCGCCTCTTCCCGCAGGCGGGAGCCCCGCAGAAGCTTGAGAAAGCCCAGATGAATCCGGTCCGGCTTGAGGTTATAAACAAAGTCAAAGGACTTGCCAAAACGCCAAAACCCCTCTTCCGGGAGGCCGGCGATGAGGTCCAAAAGCACGATTACGGTCGTCTTTTCCTTTAAGAAGCGCACCGCCTCGGCCAAACGCCCCAAGTCGCTGCGGCGGGAGATGGCCTCCAAGGTGGCGGGATTGGTGGACTGGACCCCGATTTCAAACTGAAAGCGGTTCTCCGGCGCCCTGGTCAAAAGCTCCAAGATGGGCTCGGTGAGCAGGTCGCCCCCCACCTCCAGCTGGAAGCGGGTGGTGGTATCCAGCCCGATCATGAACTCCAGGAGCTCATAGGCCCGCCGGGCATCGTAGTTGAAGGTCCTGTCCACAAAGCGCACCTGCTGCACACCGGCCGCGGCCAGGGCGGCCAGCTCCTCTTTGGCCCGGTCGAGGGGAAAGGCCCGCACCGGGCCCATCACCGAGGAGAGGCAGTAGGCACAGCGAAAGGGACAGCCCCGGGTGGTTTCGAAATACACGATTTTGTCCTGGAGATCAGCCAGGTCCCCCTGGTAGATGGGGGGAAGCGCGGCCAGATCCAGGGGCTGGGCAGGGTTTTGGACAACCGCCCCGCCGCCCGTGCGGTAGGCCAGACCCGGCACCGAAGCCAGGTTTTCTGCCCCGAGCCTTCCCCCGCACCGCGCGTATTCCTCCAAAAAGCGGCGCAGGGCCTCCTCCCCTTCCCCGGCGATGATGTAGTCGATGGCCTCATGCTCCGTGAGCCAATACTCCACATCAAAGGAGACCTCCGGCCCGCCCAGGATGATGGTGGTTCCCGGAAGCACCTTGCGCAGCTGGCGCAGCAGGGGCAGGATCAGCTCAATGTTCCAGATGTAGCAGGAAAAGCCCAAAACATCTGGCTTTCTTTTGGCCAGCTCCCCCAGGATCAACCGGGGGCTTTGGTTGATGTTGAATTCCACTGTTTCCAGATCTGGAAACTGCCGTTCACAGTAGCGCCTCAGGTAACGCAGGGCCAAGCTGGAATGGCTGTACCTGGCATTCAGCGCCGCCAGTACAACTTGCATAGGCTTCCTCCCTCAGTCAAAGCAGGAGCCCCCGATGAATTCCTGCAGGATGGAGTTGCAGGGAATCACTGACCAGTCATCCACTTCCACGAAGTAGTCCAAAAAGCGCAGCAGGCGCCTGGCCTCAGAGTACTGGGGATCCTCCGGTGTAATCTGCTTCAGCAGCGGTGTGGCCAAAGGCTTCAGCACCGCCAGTTCGTAAATCAAGGTGGAGTTGAACATCACATCGGCGCTCTCCTGGAAGGGGAAGATGTGGCGGCGCTCTCCCCTGGTCACCGAAGGCCAGCGTTCAATGGTGGCCTTGGCATCATGGCCCCTGAACTGGTTATCCCTGATGATCCGCCTGAGCAGGCGCACATCGGTGGTGGAGATCCGGGTGTGATTGTCCAAATTCAAATTGGTGAGCGCGGAGACGTAAATCCTGAACTTGCGCCCCTTGGGAATGGACACGGTGAGCTGATCGTTGAGCCCGTGGATGCCCTCAATGATGATGGGCTGATCCGGGCGCACCTTGAGCTTGGTCCCCGTCCACTGCCTGCGGCCCGTGGGGAAATGGAAGGTGGGCACCTCCACTTCCTCTCCCTGGATCAGCTTGGTGAGGTGCTCGTTGAACAGCTCCAGATCGATGGCCTCCAGGGCCTCAAAATCGGGCTTCCCGTCCTCATCCAGGGGAGTTAAGTGGCGGTCCACGAAGTAGTCATCCAAACCGATAGCCACAGGTTCCAGACCGCACACCCGCAGCTGCACCGTGAGGCGCTTGGCGAAGGTGGTCTTCCCTGAACTGGAGGGCCCGGCGATCAGGATCAAGCGCAGCCGGTCCCGGTCTTTGGCGATCTGCTGGGCAATATCCCTGATCTGGTTTTCGTGGTACGCTTCGGACACCTGCACCAGTTCGCCAAACCCTCCCCGACGGATGCAGTCGTTGAGGGAAGCGGCATCGGGAATGCGCAAATTGTCCTGCCAGCGCTCCGCCTTAAAGAACTCGTTAAAGAGTTTTCCCTGCTCCACATATTCGGGAATCTGAGTGGGATTGGCCCGCCGGGGGTATTCCAAAATGAAGCCAGGTAGGTAATAGCGCAGCTTAAAGTATTTTAAATAACCGCTGCTGGGTACCAAAATGGCCCGCAGGGAGTCGTGGAACCAGCCGAAGCTGTAGAGCACCACTTCCTCTTCGTCCTGCTGCTCCAAAAGCCGGACTTTATCATCAAACCCCTGCTCGGCATAGATCCGCTTGGCCTCTTCCATGGGCACAAGGCGCCTGGTGAAGGGGATATCCTCCGCCACCAGGGCCCGCATGCGCTCCTCGATGGCCCGGATGTCCTTTTCGATCACCGGCTGGCTATGGTCAAATTCGCCGTACAGCCCGTTGTTCAGGGCGTGCTTGATGTGCACCGTACAGCCGGGAATCACCTCCAGGGCAGCCCGGACAAAGAGAAAGACGAGGCTGGCCCGGTAGGCCCGCATGCCGTCCTCGGTGCTGGTGTCCAGAAACTCGATGCGGCAGTCCTCGGTGAGGGGGAACTGGTAGCCGAAGATGTCGTTGTTCACCCTGGCCACCACTGTCCCCTCCGCTTCGGGTACCATGGCCGCAACTTCACCCACCAGGGTGCCCGCTGGGACTTCCAGCGTCCGCTCTCCCACTGTCACCACAATCTGCTTGCTCACAACAACTACCTCCCCATCCTCTTCGTGCGGGAAAAGTTCCTAAACAGGGAACTGGTGATGATAATTCCCGCCGCAATGGCGCCCGCCAAAAAGAGCGTGGTCACCAACAAGACTACACCTTGGGTATAATCCTTCTGCACAAAACTGAGCATGGTCAAATAAGCTTTGCTCCCCGGCACCAGGGGAATGATGCCCGGCGTCAAAAACACGATCACGGGCTGGTGGTGCCGGCGGGCCAAGATTTCACTGAGCACAGCCACGGTGGTGGCCGCCAAAAACACCGCCCCCACCTCGCCCCAGCTCTGCTCGGCCACGAGGAAGACGGTCCAGCCGAGCCCCCCAACCACGCCGCAGCGGACGGTCTGGCTGGCCGGAACCCGGAAGATGTAACCAAAGGTGAGGGCCGCTAGAAAGCCCATGCCAACCTGCACCAGCATTTCAGCTCCCCCCCAGGCTGAGCACTACCGCCACCCCTGCGGCGATGGCCACCGCGATCACCAGCGCCTCGGCGCTGCGGCTTAAGCCCGAAACCAGCTCGCCGCTGAGCAGATCCCGGATGGCCGTGGTGATCACCATACCCGGCGCCAAAACCATCACCGCACCCAGGATGGTCACGTTGCTGTTGAGGGCAAGAAAACGCCCCAGGCCCCGGATCACCCCCGCGGCCACCACGGAGCCCACCGCAGCCTGCAGCACCTTGGGAAAGGGGCCCTCCAGACGGGACACCACAAGCAGCACCAAGGTGCCCACCAGCCCCGCCACCAAGCCCTCCAGCCAGGTTCCACCCATCATCACGGCAAAGGCCAAGGCCCCGCCGCCGCCAATGAGGGGCCGGGTGAGGCTGTCCCCCGTGCCCGCCTGCTGCAGGCGCTCCAGCTCCCGCCGGACCTCCTGGGCCGTGATCTCCCCCGCGGAAAAGGCCCGGCTGAGGGAGTTTACCTCGGCGATGAGGGCGATATTGCTCTGACCGCCCCGGATGCGCTTCACCCGGGTATATACTTTACCTTGGGGATCGTGCAGGGAAACAAAGAGCCCCGTGGGGGTGGCGTAGCTTTCCACCTGCACAAACCCCGCGGCGCGGCCCATCCGCTCAATGGTCTCTTCCACCCGGGCCATCTCCGCCCCGCAGGTGAGCAAGAGCTCCCCGGCGGTTAGAATCAGCCCAACAAGTTCTTCCATGGGAATCATTCCATTCACTGCAGACTGCTGGCAGGAAATACTAGTACCGTGTTGAACAACCAAAGGCAAAGGGAGGTCGAGGCAATGCCAATGCAAATCAACAAACAGCGTTTACTGGATGAATTTCTGGAACTGGTGCAGATCGACAGTGCCTCCAAAGATGAACGGCTCATGGCCGATGCCCTCAAGCCCAAATTGGAAGCCCTGGGCTTTACCGTCACCGAAGACGATGCCGGGGCCAAGATCGGCGGCAGCGCGGGCAATCTCATCGCCGTGCTGGAAGGCAGCAAAGAGGCACCTACCCTGCTCTTCTGCGCGCATATGGACCGGGTTGAGCCTGGACGGGGCATCAAACCCATAATCGAAGACGGCATGATCAAAAGCGATGGCACCACCATCTTAGCCGCGGACGATGTGGCCGGCATCGCCGCCATCCTAGAAGCGGTCCGCTCCGCCCAGGAACAGGACATTCCCCACGGCAGGCTGGAACTCCTCTTTACCGTGGCGGAAGAAGGGGGCCTGTTTGGGGCCAAATCCCTGGATGCCAGCAGGCTTTCGGCTGAGGCCGGCTTTTTCCTGGACAGCGGCGGGCCGGTGGGCACCATCGTAGTGCAGGCCCCGGCCCAGAAGAACATCAGCGCGACCATCCACGGCCGGGCAGCCCACGCCGGGGTGGCACCGGAAAACGGCATCAGCGCCATTTTGGTAGCTGCGGAGGCCCTGACCAAGATGAAGCTGGGCCGCATCGATGCGGAAACCACCGCCAACATCGGCCTGATCCAGGGGGGCGTAGCCACCAACATCATCCCCGATCGGGTGGAGATGAAGGGCGAAGCCCGCTCCCGGGACCCCGAAAAGCTCGAACGCCAGGCGCAGCACATGGTGGAAGTGATCCAAAGCACCTGCGCCGCCCACGGCGTGGAAGCGGAAGTGGTGGTGGGCGACAGCTACAATTCCTTCCGCCTCACGGAAGAGGACTATGTGGTGCAGCTGGCGCTGCGGGCGGCCAAGGCCTTGGGCCTGGAGCCCCGCATCGAGAGCACCGGCGGGGGCAGCGATGCCAACATCATCAACGGCCGCGGCATCCCCTCGGTGATCCTGGGCCTGGGCTACACCAATGTGCACACCACCGACGAGGCCATCCCCATCCAGCAGCTGGAGGCAGCCGCCCAGTACGTGCTGCAGATTATCAAAGAAAACTAAACAGGAGCCGGTGCCCGTCCAGCTGGCGAGCCGAACGGGCACTTCCTTATCATTATAGTATATTATCCCTCAGGATTTTGGTCAACTCGTCCACCGAGGGCGGCCCCAGGGAATCCGCGGTATTGCGGGTCTGGGCCGCCTTCTGCGCGTAGGCCCTGATCTCTTCCTCAGGCACATGCAGCTGGCCTACCCACGGTGCGAAAAGCTCATCCATGAGCTCCCGGAAGGCTTCCAGGGACGGCAGATCCAAAAGCTCCAAGATGTTCTCCACCCGCTCTGGAGCGTGCCTGTGGTTGTACTCCAGGTAGGAAGCCATCAAAATCCCGTTGGCCCGCCCGTGGGGGTAGTTGTGGAAATAGGTGAGGGGATAGCCCAGGGCGTGCAGGAACGTGGTCCCGGTCTGGGCGTTGGTGATCCCGCCCAGCATGGAGGCGAGGAGCAGATCTTCCCGATCCTGCAAAGACAGCTCGCCGCTGCGCAGGGCAGGCAGGGCCGCTCCCCACACCGCGATCCCCTGCAGAGCCGCCAGGTCGCTCGCGGGCGTGGCCTTGCTGGAAAGATAGCTTTCCACCAGGTGGGAAAGGGCGTCCACCGCGGTATCCACGGTCACCTGCCGGGGCAGGGACGCCGTGTACTTGGGATCTAAATAAGCCACCACGGGGAAGAGATCCGGACCCCGCAGGCTCCTTTTCGTCTCATTTTCATGGATGGTCAACACCGCATAGGGCGTAACCTCGCTCCCCGTCCCCGCGGTGGTGGGAATGGCCACAAGGGGCAGGGGTTTGGCCTCCCAGCCCTGGAAAAGCTCCAGGGGATCCCGGTCATCCACCGCCATGAGGGCCATGGCCTTAGCCGCATCCAGGGGCGAACCGCCGCCGATGGCAATGATGTAGTCACAGCCCTGTTCCCTGGCCAGCTGGGCACCTGCCCGGCAGGTTTGGGGGGTGGGGTTGTTTTCCACCTGGTCGAAGAGGACGTAATCACCCTTGAGCACCGCCAGCACATCATCTAAAGCTCCGCTGGCCCGCCCCGAAGAGGGCCCCGTGACGATCAAGGCCTTGGCACCCAAGGAGAGGCTCGGGGCCTGCTTTTTCACCACATCCTCACCGAAAAAGATCTTCGTGGGCATAAAGAAACTAAACTCCCGCACTTTCTCAGCTCCTTCCTAAACCTTAACGAATTTCCACTCTCCCCTGTTGAAGCGCCACTGAATCAGGAGGCTGCGCAGGAAAAGATCAGCAACCATCCCGATCCATGCTCCAATGAGGCCCATTCCCAGGCGCAGGGCCAAAACGTAAGCCAAAACCACCCGCACTCCCAAGAAGGAGACCAGGACCATTTTCATGATGGCCCGGGTATCCCCTGCTCCCCTCAGGCCACCCGCCAGGATCATCCACACCGCCAGGGAGGGCTGGGCAATGGCCACCAGGCGCAGGCAGATCACGGCCAAGGAAACCACCTCGGGATCCTGGGAGAAGATGCGCACGATGGGCCCGGGTATGAGGAAGAAAACCAAGCCCATGCTGGCCATGACCAAAATCCCTAAGTTGCGGCTGATCCTGCCGGCCCTTTCCGCATCCTCGGGGCGCCCCGCGCCTAAGTTTTGCCCCACCAAGGTGGTCGCGGCAACGGCAAAGCCGGCCCCCGGCATAAAGGACAAGGATTCCGCGTTGAGGGCCACCTGGTGGGCGGCATAGCTCACCGTGCCCAAAGAGGAAACAATCATGGTGTAAAAGAGCTGCCCGATGCGGAGCGTCCCCTGCTCCACCCCTGCCGGCACGCCGATTTTGGCGATGCGGTGGATGATCTCCAGATCAGGCCTGAAGGAATCGCCCCAGCGCACCTGGAGAACATCGCTTCTAAAGAGCACCCGCAGGGCCATTACCCCTCCTAAGGCTTGGGCAATGGCTGTGCCCAGGGCGGCGCCGGCTACCCCCAAGGCGGGCACCGGACCTAAACCGTAGATGAACACGGCATTGCCGATTACGTTGATCAGGTTCACCAAGGCGGTGATCTGCATGGGGGTTTTGGTATCACCCGCACCCCGCAGCGCTGCGTTGATCACGATCAGGAAGTAGTTGAGGATCATGGCCAGGGCCACAATGCGCACATAGAGCGCCGCGGAGTCTAAAACTACCGTTTCCGCCCGGCGGAAGAGAAAGCCCAAAAGGGCCCGGGCCGCAGTCAGGAAAGTAAGCATAACAGTGCCGGAAACAAAAAGACCGAGAACTAAGGATTGCCTGGCCACATCCCGGGCCCGCTCAGGCTGTTCAGCCCCGATGTACCTGGCAACTAAGGCGGTACTGCCCGTGGCCAGGGCAGAAAAGACGGTCAAGCCCAGGTGGTTGATTTGGTTCCCCAATCCCACGGCGGCCAAGGCAGCCGCCCCTAAGCGCCCCACCATAGCTGTGTCCACAATGCCCACCATGGTATGCAGCAGGTTTTCCACAATGGCGGGCCAAGCCAGGCGCAGGATGCGCGCCCTGAGATCCAGCGGCTTGGCCGCGAGTTCAGGTTCCAAAGACATCTCTCCCTTCTTGCGGGCTGCAGGATTCCCTGCCTGCCGGGCGAACTATAGACCATTATACATCACTGGAGGGATTCCCTGTGCAGCGCTCAGTCTACCAGTCCCCACTGGGCCCTTTTTATCTCTGGTTTTATCAAGACAAGCTGGTCTGTGCCACCTTTGACGAAAGATACGGAGAAAAGTTCACTGCCCGCTTCTTCCGGGCCCGCTTCGATCCGCAGCTGCTGCCTGCAAAGTGCACCCGGGACCTGGACGCCTACTTCCGCGGCCAGCGGGTGGAGTTTGACTGGCCCCTTCAGCTGGAGGGCACGCCCTTCCAGCGGGAAGTGTGGGCGGAGATCAGACGCATTTCTTACGGCTCCTTCACCACCTACAAACAGATCGCCCACAACCTGGGCATCAAGGCCTACCGAGCCGTGGGCCGGGCGGTGGGCGCCAATCCGGTGAGCATTATCGTCCCCTGCCACCGGGTGCTGGGCACCCATGGCCTGGGCGGCTATGGAGGGGGACTGGCCCGCAAGCGCTTGCTTTTGGCGCTGGAAAATGTTAATCTAGCACCAAACCTTTTAGGCTAGGGGAGGTGCCAGCAATCAGGCAGTTCATTTTCGGCTTTGACATAGATGGCGTGCTCACCAATGACGATGATGGCCAGAACAACATCTGGCTGGAGACCGCCAGCACCTATTTCGGCGAGCCCATCCAAAAGGCGGCCTACCACGTGGAAGAGGCCTTCAACAAGACCAGGGAAGAAGTTGAAGAGTTCTTCCAGGCCTGCATCGAAGAGATCTTCACCAGCGTCCCGGTGAGGGATTACGCCCCGGAAACGCTGCGGGCTTTGGCTGAGCGTGGCGGCATCATCCACCTGATCACCCATCGGGACACCAGGCACCGCCAGATCACAGAGACTTGGCTGCGGCGCCACGGGATCCCCTACCACAGCCTGACCATGTGCCCCACGGGGTACGGCTACTCAAAAAAAGAGCGCTGCCTGGAGCTGGGCGTGCAGTTCTTTGTGGATGACAAATTGGAAAACGCCGAAGAGGTGGCGGCAGCGGGCATCTACACCCTGCTCTTCCACGCCTCCCACAACGCCGGGCGCCCCACCAAGGTGCCCCTGGTCAAGGACTGGCGGGAGGTGGCCCGGCATATCGACTTCTTCCTAGATCAGCGGCAGCGCCAAGCCCGCTAGTTAGGAAACGCTCTGCTCCAGCTCGTCCCGGCAGAGCTCGTAAAAATTGCACCACGGACACTGTTCCCTGGCCTCGGTGAGGGCGAACCTCTCCTTCGGCTGGGGAATATTGCGTTCAGGATCCGTTAAGAACCCTTTCATCTCTTCCATGCTGGCGGCGGCCTGCCGCTCCACCGCCTGGAGGTCCTGGGGCGTAAAGCGCATCTCCACTGTGGAGGGACCGTTCAGGTACTCCAGGCGGGCGGTGATCCTCTCCACCGCCACAGCGTATTTTTCCCGCACAAACAGGACATAAAGGGCCACCTGATCCCGGTATTCCTCCGCTTCCTCCCCGCTCTTCCAGTCCACAACCACCCAATCGCCCCCGGGCTGGGCATAGATCAAGTCGGGCACGGCAAAAACCGGTGTACCGGCGATGGTTATGGTGTCAAACTGCTCGCAGCTCACCACCTGGGCCCCTGGCTGGGCCAGCTCCCGCCAGACAGAGCTGGCCACCAGGGCCCGGGCCACCTGGCCCAGGCGCTGGTTGATGCTGTCCAGCACCGCTTCGCTCACACCTGTGCCGTAGTAGAACTCCCGGAGCATGTCCACCCGCTTGGGACGGAGCAGAAACTCTTCCCGGTTTTGTTGGGAAGAGCGCCACACCCTCCTAAGATGCCGGCGGATTTCTTCCTCCACAACCTCCGCACTCGCGAGCTCCCGCCCGGCCTTTACCCTGTGCACCAGGGACTGGGCGGCGCGGTGCACCCCATCGCCCAGGGCGGTGTAAATACTGCCCAGCTGCTTGAGGCGGTAAGCCAAAGCAGCTTCCGCAGGGGCGTCCCGCTCCCAGCCGTTGTGGGAAGCGTAGTAGTTGTAGTAATAGCGCCGCAGGCAGCTGGCGAAAATCTGCTGGCGGGAATGGGACCAGGACCACTGGGGGTACTCAGTTCTCACGTAGGCCAATTGCAACCTCCCTTTCTGCCACGGCCCGGGCCAGATCGTGGCCGCTGGGGTTTTGGAATACGCGCAGATCGAATTCGGGGATGATGGCAAGAACATGGTCAAAGATGTCCGCAGCCACAGATTCGTGGCTCACCCAGGCCGTATCCTTGGTGAAGGCGTAGATCTCCATGGGCAGTCCGTTGGTGGTGGGCGGCAGCTGGCGCACGAGCAGAATCAGATCCTGGTTGATCTGGGGGTGGTTCTGCAGGTAAGCCAGGAGATAAGCCCGGAAGGTGCCTAAGTTGGTCAGATGGCGCCCGTTCACCAAAGAGCTTTCATCGATGTTGTGGCGGCGGTTGTACTCGGCGATCTCCTCGGTTTTGCGGGCCAGGTAGTCCTGGAGGAGCTGGATCTTGCTTAAGCGCTCCAGGAGCTCCTCATCGAGGAAGCGGACGCTGGTCTGGTCAATGAGCACCGAGCGCTTGATGCGCCGGCCGCCCCCTTCAAACATCCCCCGCCAGTTCACAAAGGAATCCCCCGTGAGCTTGTGGGTGGGGATGGTGGTGATGGAACGATCCCAGTTGCGCACCTTCACGTAGTGCAGGGCCACCTCCACCACTGAACCGTCCGCGTTGTACTTGGGCACTTCGATCCAGTCCCCCACCCGCACCTGATCGTTGAGGGTGAGCTGCAGCCCGGCGAAAAAGGCCAGGATTGTATCTTGAAACACCACCAGGAGCACCGCGCTCACCGCGCCCAGACCGCTCAAGAAGATCCAGGGGGACTGGCCCAAGAGCTGGGAAAAGATGATGGTGCCGGCAAAGGCCCAGAGGGCAATCTGGAGGATCTGCACCACGCCCTTAATGGGCAGGCGCACGGAGATGGGAAAGGTGTTGTAGATGACCAGACCCGCCCGGAGCAGGCGGTCCAGGCCCACCGCGACCACCGTCACCGCCACCACCTTCAGAAGCTGCATGGCCCCTCCCTGCAGCACGGTCAAAAACGGGGTGACCCGGAACATGACCACCAAGGGGATAAGCAAAGCCGCGGCGCCGAACACCCCCTGTTCGAAGAGGACATCGTCCCATTTGATGCGGGTTTTCCGCAGCAGCTTCTGCAGCCGGGGCAGCAGATGGATGCGCACCAGGTAGTGCGCGAGGACGCCCAGGGCTAGTCCAAAAACCAGCAGCAAGAGATCGCGAACAATTGGTTTTTCCAGAAAGCCCATACTACCCTCCCTTTAGATCCGCGCCCACAGCTGAGGCGCCCAGCGCCGGATCAAAACCCTCACCAGGGCCCCCAAAGCCAGGGCTGCCGCCAAGAGCTCCAGGGGAATGAGCCACAAGGTGCCGGTCTGTACGTTGCCATAGAGTAAAAAGCCCAGGGCGAACCCGAAGGCCAGGCCCAGGATCATGCCCACCAAGGCGTTGAGGTTGGATTTCACCGCCTTCAAGGGGTTCACCCAATCCAGCATGGGCTTGCGCAGGTCAAAGAGGACCAAAAAGCCCGCCAGCGCACTGGCCAGGAGCACGCCCAGCACAGCCCCGAGCACAACTTCCCCCACTCCCCAGCCCATGAGATAGGCCACGGGGATGATACCCACCAGGCAGCCGATGGTGTTCACCCCCTGGGAGCCCAGCACCTTGGCCCCGATGATCTGTTCTATATCCAGCGGCAGGCTGCGGATGATCCACAGGTACCTCCCCTCCCGGGAAAAGGTGGTGGCGGGGATCATGGACATGCCCGTCATGAACAGGAAATAAAGGGCCAGGCCCCCGGCCACCACTAGCGGGTGCAGCTGGTCTAGGGCCAGAAGCTCAAAGGGGTTGTTCTGCAGTTTCTGGCCGAACAGGGGCAAAAGGGCCATGGCGGGCAGGAGCACATAGCCGATGAGGCCGTTTAAAGCAAAGCCCGGGTCCCGCACAAAGAGCTTCCACTCCAGGCTGGCCACGGTCATAAGCGGCGCCCGGGCCCGCTCTTCTGCCAGCTCCACCTGGCGGGCCCTTCCGGTTCCCCGGCTTCCTTCCAGCCCGGCTAAGAGTCCCTGGAGGAAGACCTTCTCACCCAGAAGGTAGAGGAGGAAAAGGGCCAAGGCGCTCAGGGCGGCCACGTAGAGGAGATTAAGCCAGCCCTGCCAGGTGTGGGCATAGGCCATGGCCTGGGCCGCCCAGACGCTGGGCGGGAAAACCCGTCCCGCCGCTTTGATGATCCCATCGGCCCGGCCCAGGAGCTGCTCCATGACCAGTTCGGGATCGTCCCCGCCTAGGCTGCTTTGCAGCCAGAACTGAAAGCCTACCAGCACAATCACGAGCAGGAAGCCCCCCACCAGGGCCAGTCTGTCTTTGTGGCGGCTGATGTTCACCAGCCGCATGAGCAAAACCGCCAGGATGCTGGCTAAAACCAAGGGCACCACAGGTAGGGCCAGAAAGACCACCACGGCGCTGACTATATAGCCCAGGCCCACCCCGGCCAGCAGCCCGTAGCGGAGCCACAGCGGCAGCAGGATCAGGAGATTGATGGCATACTGCCCTGTGAGCACCACCGCGAACTTCGCGGTGAGAATCTCCCAGGATTTCAGGGGTAGGGGCAGCAAAACCTCCAGGTCGGTGCTGAAGTAAAAAGCGGAGAGCACCGAGAAAAACCCGAAGAAAAGCCCCGCCAAAGAGACCAAAAGGGCGCCGTTGAGCAGCGCCAGATGGGGCTGGCCGAAGGCGAGCCCCCCGATGAACAGCTGCTCCGTGAGGTTCCAGATGAACACGATACCCATGACCACAGCGGGGGTGAGCCCAGCCACGATCACCAAGGGCTCCCAAGTGCGCTGCCGCTTTTTGATGTAGTAGAACTTGGCGGCAGAGAAGCCGTAGTGGTTGTTGAGCAGTGTGCGGTAAAGGGTCCACAGCCTATTCTTCATCTATACCACCCGCATCCGTAAGCTCCAGGAACAGCTTCTCCAGGTTGGAACCGGCCTGGCCCGAAGCCTGGCGCAGTTCATCCATGGTCCCACAGGCGATGAGCTGCCCCTTGTTGATAATCCCCACCCGGTGGCAGAGGTTTTCCGCCACCTCCAGGATGTGGGTGGAGAAAAACACGGTGTTCCCCTGGTTCACATGCTCCTGCATCACCCGCTTAAAGAGGTGCGCGGATCTGGGGTCCAGACCCACCATGGGTTCATCCAAAATGAAGAGGGGCGGCTGGTGCAAAAGGGCGCCGGTTAGGGCCAGTTTCTGCTGCATGCCCCGGGAATAGCTCTGGATCAGATCCCCCACGGCCGAGGTGAGTTCGAACATCTGCAGATAGTAATCCAGGCGCCTTTTGCGGGTGGCGCCATCCACACCGTACACATCCCCGATCAGATTGAGGTACTCCAGGCCCGTCAGCCGCGGGTACAAATTGGGATTATCAGGCACAAAACCGATGGAACGCTTAGCCCCCAGGGGATCGGCTGCCAGATCGCGGCCGTTGACCACGATCTTGCCCCGGTCCGCGGCCAAAAGGCCCACCACCATCTTGATGGTGGTCGTTTTGCCGGCCCCGTTGGGCCCTAGAAAGCCGAAGATCTCCCCGGGACGCACCTCCAGATGGAGGTTATCCACCGCGTTGACACTGGCACCTTTGTAGCGCTTGGTAACGCCCTCGAGCTTAAGCATGGCTCCACCCCTTTTTAGCAGAACATCTCTGCTCCTTTATTCTCCTTTAGCCACCCGTTCCCTGCCTAAAATCCAGTTATCCCCCAGGAGGTTAAAGCCGATCACAGCTAGGGCAATGAAGAGGCCCGGAGCTAAAACCAGCCAGGGGGCCAGGGAACCGTAGGGCTGGGCCTCCCGCAGCATGCGCCCCCAGGAAGGATCCGGCGGCTGGATACCCACTCCCAAGTAGCTCAGGGAGGCCTCGGCCAAAATGGCCCCCGCCAGGCTCACGGAAAGCTGCACCAAGAGGGCCCCCCGGAGGTTGGGGAGAATGTGGCGCAGCATGATGCGCAGATCCCCTGCCCCCAGCGCCCGGGCCGCTTCCACATAGGGGCGCTGTTTGATGCTGAGCACCTGGTTTCTGGTGACCCTGAGGAAACTGGGGATGTTTCCCAGGGCGATGCCCCAGACCACAACGGGCACACCGGGCGACCAGATGGCGGCAAAGAGCAGGGCCAGAAGGATGCTGGGCAGGGCCTGCAGGCTGGTGCTCAGGCGCATGAGCAGTTCATCCCACCAGCCGCCAAAAAAACCGGCGGCCAGCCCCAGGGCCACTCCCGCAGCCGCCCCCAGGCAGACCGCGGCCACCCCCACCGCCAGGGAAATGCGCGCGCCCCAGAGGATGCGGCTGAGCACATCCCGTCCGAAGTGATCCGTCCCCAGGGGATGCTCCCCACTGGGGGGCTGAAAACGCTTGGCAATGCTGATTTGATTGGGATCATGGGGGGTATAAACCCAACCTAGGATAGTGAACGCAAGCATAAAGCCCACTAAGATCCTACCCCAGCTGCGGGAATTCATGGTCGTTTTCACCTTCATTCATAGCGGATGCGGGGATCCAAAAGCCCCAGACAGAGATCGAAGGCCAGATCAAAGAGGAGGATAAGCAGAACCACCAGGGTCACCACCGCCTGCACCAGGGGCAGATCCCGCTGGAACACGCCGTTTAGGAGGAGCTGGCCCACACCGGGCAGGCCGAAGACCTGTTCCACCACGATGGTGCCCGCCAAGAGCTGGGCGAACTGCACTCCCGCGGCGGTGAGGGGGCCCAAGGCCGCGTTGCGCAGGGCGTGTTTGAACAAAACGCTCCCTTGGGGCAGCCCCTTGGCCCGGGCGGTGCGCACATAATCCTCAGCCAGAGCCTCCAGCATGCCGGCGCGCAAAAAGCGGCTGAGCACCGCCATCCTGGGCAGGGCCAAAGTCAGGGTGGGCAGAAGAAAACTGACCCAGCCCTCGGCTCCCCCCGGGGGCAGCAGCCGCAGCTGCACCGCGAAGAGCTGGATGAGCAGAATGCCCACCCAAAACTGGGGCAAACCCAGCCCCAGCTGGGTGCCGAGGGAAAGCAGGCGGCTGCCGAAACTGCGGGGCCGCAGGGCCATGTACAGGCCCACCGGCAGAGCCGCGCCCGCCGCGGCCCCCACCGCCAGGAGGGCCAGGCCCAAGGAAAGGGGAAAGGCCCGGCTCACCAACTCCCGTACAGGCAGGGAATAGCGCCAGGAGTTCCCCCACTGGCCCCCGATGAAGCGTAGCAGCCACTGGCCATAGCGCGGCAGCACCGGCTTATCCAGGCTGAGCTCCCGGCGCAGGGCGGCATAGGCCTCGGGGCTGCCCTCGGTGCCCAGCATGAGCAGGGCCGGATCACCAGGCAGCACCTGCAGGATGAAAAAGGTGGCAAAGTTCACCAAGAGCGCGGTGAGGAGAAATCCCCCGGCTCTGCGCCACAGATAACGCTTCATACTCCCTGCCTTCCCCCTACTGATACAAACTGGCCAGGTCCACCACGTACACCGGGTAGCTGCGCCAGCCTTGCACTTCTTCCCGCATGGCCGCAAGCTGCTGCGGATCCATGATGAAAATGCCAGGCAGCTCCCGGGCTAAAATCTCCTGGGCCTCCAGGTAAATGGCCCGCCGCTCTTCCCCCTCGGCCCGCAGCCCCAGCTCGATCAGCTCATCGTAGCGGGCGTTGGAGAAGTTGAAGAAGTTGCGGCTGCTGTCTGTGGTGTAGCGGACCAAGATGGCATGGGGATCGAGACGCCCCGCCAAACCGATGATGGAAACATCGTAGTCCCTCTGGGTGTAAACCCGCTCCAGCCAGGTCCCCCACTCCACAATCTCCAGATCCACCTCCAGGCCCAGGGCTTGCCACTGCTGGGCCGCGATTTCCCCGGCCTGCACGTGGAAGGGGTAGTTGGCGGGTAGGGTCAAGGTAAAGCGCAGGTTTTCCTGCCCCGCCTCCCGGAGCAGCTCCTTGGCCCGCTGCGGATCGTAGGGGTTGATCTCCCCCAGACCGTCGTGGTAAAAGCCTGCCATGGCCGGGCTTAGGGCGCTGTCCAGAAGAAAGCCGTTCCCCCAGGCTGCCCCCAGCAAGATCTCTTCCCGGTTCAGACCCAGGGCCAAAGCCCTGCGGACCCGCAGGTCATCAAAGGGGGGCCGGGCGTTGTTGATGGCAAACAGCTGGACCAGGTTCATGGGCGAGGCCAGGACCTTGATCCCGGGGCTGTTTTCCACCTGGTGCAAAACGGACACCTCCAGGCGGGGGATGAGCTGGATCCGCCCCGCTTTGAGGTTGAGCACCATACTGTTTTCATCGGGCATGATCAAAAAGTTGACCTGGGCAAAATAGGGGCGCTGCCCCGACCAGTGGTGCTCAAAGCGGCGCAGCTCCAGACGCTGGTTGGGGCCCCAGTCCGCGAGGTAATAGGGGCCGGTGCCGATGGGCTTCCGGCTGAGATCCCCCGCCCCCTTGGGGTAGATGGAGGCATACACCTCCGTGAGCAGGTAGAGAAAGGCCCCGTGGGGCTCGTGGAGTTCAATTTGCACCGCGTTCTCCAGGGCAGTGATCTCTTTGATCACCGCAAGCTCCCCGGCGCGCACCGCCAGCTCCGGATCCCGGGCCCGGTTCAAACTGTGGACCACATCCTCCACCGTGACGGGACTGCCGTCATGGAAGTAGGCCTCCCGCAGGTAAAAGGTGTACAAGGTGCCTCCCTGGTCCACAGTCCAGTGGCTGGCCAGGGCCGGGGCAACTCCCCCCTCCGGCGTGGCCTTGACCAGACCTTCATAGATGTTGAAGGCCACCTCGCTGGTGGCTGCGGCCACCGTGCGGGTGGGATCGAAGCTATCCGGATCCTGGGGAATGGCCACATTTAAGACTTGGGCGCTGGCAAACCCGCCCCAAGTCAAGAGCAGCAAAGCTATGATCAGCTGCAAGCCCATGCGTTTCCACATCTTGTCTCGCCCCCTGTTTCCTTAGTCCCGTGCCTGTAGTCCATATTTCAAAACATCCAAGACCTGCTGCAAAAACTCGTCATTACAGCCCTGGTGAAAATGATCGATCAGTTCTTTGCCCACCGCGTGGTACACAAAAAAGACCGCTTCCGGATCCAGCTGGGGATTGACCTTCCCTGCGGCCATGGCCTCGGCCAAGACCCGGGCAAAATCCCTGGACCGGCTCAGGCGGCCCTTCTCCAGCTCGGCCCGGAGGGCTTCGGAGCGGGAATCCCAGAACTTGTTGGCCACCTGGTGCAGCAGGGGATGGTCCAGGGCAAACTGGTAGGACAAGCGGTAATACTCGCTCAAAACCGCGAAGATGTCCCCCTCCAAGCTGAAGGCCCTGCCCACATAGGCCTTTTTCTGTTCGTAGGCCAGATCCACGATGTACAGGTAGAGATCCAGCTTGTCTTCGAAATACTGGTACATGCTGCCCTTGGCGATGCCGCAGCTTTCCACGATCTTGGTCAGGGAAGCCTGCTCAAAGGGGTGCTCGGCAAACTCCCGCACCGCGGCGGCGATGATTCCCTGGCGCTTTTCCGGCTCCAGGTTGAAAAACGTCTGCTTGGGCACCTTCCTCCCCCCTTATGTGACCACCCAGTCATACCGACATCAAAAGTATACCACGAAGGTGGCCCCTTGGCTAGACCTCCGTGGCATTTTTCCCCAAATCCTTCAGCGGAAGAGCAGCAGGCCCAAAACCGCCGCAATCATGAGCACCTTGATGGGATTCCACTTCTTCACTCCCACCCCGTAGAAGCAGCCGGCGGCGATGAGCCCCGTCCAAAGCTTCCCAGGGAACCCCTGTACATACCGGAAGGTGGCCAAGGCAATGAGCACTGCAGCCGCGGCCACCAGGCCAGCCGCCACAGGGCGGATGCCCGCGAACATGAACTGCACCAGGCGGGCTTCCTTGTACCTGTTCCACATGCGGCTCACCACGCTCACGCAGAGCAGCGAGGGCAGCACCACGGCAAAGGAAGCGAGCAGAGCCCCGGGAATGCCCCCGGTGCGGAACCCCACAAAGGTTGCGGAGTTAATGGCGATGGGTCCAGGGGTAACCTCGGCGATGCCCACCACATCCACGAACTCCTGGGGCGTCATCCAGCCCAACCGGACGATTTCCTGCTGGATGAGGGCCAGCATGGCGTACCCGCCGCCGATGGTGAAAAGTCCGATCTTAAAGAACGAAGCAAAGAGCTGCCAGAAGATCACTTGGCCACTCCCCCTTCCCGGCGGCTGAAGTAGATGATCCCGCTGATACCCCCTAAAATGATAATCCAAACGATGGGCAGCAGATCAAAGACGCTCAAAACCAGGGCGACCAATGAGGCGGCCAATGCGTAGGGGCTGGTGACCACCTGCCGGCCCACCCGCCAGGCTGCCGCGGCCACCAGGCCGATCACCGCGGCCTTGACCCCGGAGAAAGCCCGCATCACATAGGGATTGGATTGAAACTGTGTAAAGAAATGTGCTATGATGAGGATAATTACAACGGAGGGGGTCATCACGCCCAGGAGCGCCGCCAGAGCCCCCGCCAGCCCCCGCAGGCGGAGGCCGATGAAGATGGCGCTGTTCACGGCGATGGCTCCGGGCACGGATTGGGAGAGGGCCACAATATCCAAGATCTCCTCCTGCTCCACCCAGCCCTGGACCTCCACCACTTCCCGTTCGATGAGGGGCAGCATGGCCAGGCCCCCGCCGAAGGTGAAGGCGCCGATGCGGAAAAAGACGCTGAAAAGGTTCCAAAGACTAGCACGTTTTTGCTGCATTCAAGCCACTCCTTTTAGAACATACGGGTATTCTTATTCCCCTTCCGGCGGAGATATCCTTTTTCCATCCGCGTGACTCTTGGCGAGGAGTGAAACCCATGGCACAGTTTGAAGCAGACCTAATCTCCACCATGCGCAGTTTGAGCAGGGCCGGGGACATCAACAAGCAGGTTTTCCTGGACCACGCTGAACGGGTGGCCCATATCGCCTACCACCTCGGTAGGAAGCTGGACTGGACGGAAGCGGAGCTCAATGAGCTGGTGCTCAGCGCCCTCCTCCACGATGTGGGCATCCTCACCTCCGACGAGCAGCTGGCGCTGGCGGATTTGGAGCCGGTGCGGGAGCGGGTTTCCGCCCACTGCCTGCGGGGCTACCGCCTGGTTAGGTCCATCAGCCTGTTCAGCGGCCTGGCCCGCAACGTCCTGGAACATCACGATCATTACTCCCCTAACCTGCGCCCCATCCCCGCCGTCCTGCATGTCGCGGACCGGGTGGATATCATCCTCAAGAAGGACACCTACTACCTCTGGCAGGTGGAGGACATCCTCGCCTATTTCACCCACAGACAGGGGGACGTCTTCTCCCCGGAGGTGGTGGAAGCCTTAAGGCGCGTGGCCCAAACGCCCAGCTTCTGGCTTGATCTTCAGCACCGCAACTACCAGTACGCCGCTGGGCGGTCCAGCTTCCGGCGGAAGTTGACCATCGATGAGCTGGAGGAACTGGGCGAGCTGGTGGCCACCATCGTGGACGCCAAATCACCCTGGACCGGAGATCACTCCAAGGGCGTGGCCGATGTGGCGGAGTTTTTGGCCCGGAAACTGGACATGCCCGAGACCAAGGTGCGCACCATCAAGGTGGCCGGCCTCCTCCACGACCTGGGCAAGCTGGCGGTCCCCGACGAGATCCTCATGCATCCCGGGGGGCTCAGCCGGGAGCAGCGGGCCGTGATGCAGCAGCACACCTATCACACCTACCATCTGATCAGGGAGTTCGGACCCGGTGCCGAAGAGCTCGCGGGCTGGGCCGCCTTCCACCACGAGCGGCTGGATGGCACCGGCTACCCCTTCGGCCTGCGGGCCGAGCAGCTGGGCCTGGAGGCCCGTTTGATGGCTGTGGCGGATATCACCCAGTCTCTCCTGGAACACCGGCCCTATCGGCCGGCCATGTCCAAGGACAAGGTCACCGCCCTCCTGCGCAACAATGTCCAGGCGGGGCACATCGACCCGGAACTCACGGAGCTGGCCATCGCCCACCTGGATGAGATCATGGCCATCGTGGACAAGCACCGCTGAGCTTCCCCGGTCTCCAAAAGCAAACACCGCTGGCCCCAAGGCGGCAGACAGCGGTGTTTTTGCTACCCCGAAAAGGGAGGGCTGCTTAGCTTTCCGCCAGGCCCTGCACAATCAGCTGGTGGCAGGCGGCTTTGAGCTTGAAAAGCCGCTCCTCCGCCTCCCCGCGGCTGCGGCCCTGCACCTCCAGGTAGAGTTTCATCTTGGGCTCGGTGCCTGAGGGGCGCAGGGATACCTTGCTGCCCTTTTCGGTTATCCACTGCAGCACATCTTCCCGGGGAAGGTCAAGGGGAGCTTCCCTGCCCGTCGCCAGCTCCCAGCGCACGCCCCGGCCGTAGTCCCTAATTTCCAGCACCGCCTCCCCGGCCAGTGTCGTTAGGGGCTTTTCCCGCAGCCGCTGGACAAAAAGGCGCGCCCGCTCCGCCTCTAGGCTGGTGGCGAAGGAATACGAAGCGACATCCTGGAGGTAACAGCCGTATGCGGTGAAGAGCTCCTCTAGACGCTGGGCGAGGCTCAAACCCCTTTGGGCGTAGAAGGCCGCGGCCTGGGCGGCCAGGAGGCTGGCCACCACCGCATCCTTATCCCGGGCGTAGGTGCCCGCCAGATAGCCGTAGCTTTCCTCAAAACCGAAGATGAACTGCTTACCCGCGGGCGGCAGGCGATCCATGAGCGCGCCGATGTACTTAAACCCGGTCAAGGTGTTGAGCACCTCCACCCCCCAGCGGCGGGCCAGCGGCAGGATCATCTCCGTGGTGACGATGGTCTTGACCACAACGCCCCCCTGCAGCTTGGGGGGCTCCAGGCGGGAGAGGAGATAGTCCGCGAGGAGCACGCCCATCTGGTTGCCGTTCAGCAGCACCCAGCTCTCCCCCTGGCGCACCGCCACCCCCATGCGATCCGCATCGGGGTCGGTGGCAATGATCAGATCACAGCCTTTCCCCGCGGCCTGCTGAAAGGCCAGGGCAAAGGCTTCCCCATCCTCTGGATTGGGCGAAGTCACGGTGGGAAAATCCCCATCGGGCTTAAGCTGCTCCGGTACAACAGCGACCCGCCGAAAGCCCGCCCGCCGCAGCACTTCCGGCACATAACGTCCCCCGGTGCCGTGGAGGGGAGTGTACAAAACGCCCAGCTCACCGCTGTGCTCCAGGGGAGGGACGCTGGAGAGTACCGCGTGGTAATAGGCTTCCACCACCTCATCCCCCACCAGGCTCAAGAGGGGATGTTCCAGGGGATCCGGGGCAAACTGCACCTCCTCCAGGCGCAGCCTAGCCAGGCGGGAGCTGATCTTTGCGGCCTCGGCGCTTAAGATCTGCCCCCCGGCCTCGTTATACACCTTGTACCCGTTGTACTCGGGCGGATTGTGGCTGGCGGTGATCACCAGGCCCGCCGCGGCCTCAAGGTGGCGCACGGCAAAGGAAAGGAGCGGCGTGGGGGCCACCTCCGGGAACAAGTACACCGGCAGGCCGTTGGCCACCAAGACCCCCGCGGCCGCCTGGGCAAACTCACGGGACCTGCGCCTGGAGTCGTAGGCGATCACCACGCCCTTGTCCCTCCCCTCCGCCTTGAGGACAGCGGCCAGGGCTTGGGTGGCCAGGCGGATGGTGTAGATATTCACCCTGTTGGTGCCGGCACCCATGGTACCCCTCAAACCCCCGGTGCCAAACTCCAGCCATTTATAAAACCGATCCTCTATTTCCCGGGGATTTTCTGCCAAGCCCCGCAGTTCGGTTTTGGTGTCCTCGTCAATCAGAGGATTATTCAGCCAGGCTTGGTAGCTTGCCATCGCATCCATGCGCAGCGCCTCCTCAATTCAGCGTAGACATACAAGCGAATAATTCTCGACTTTTCACTGCCCTCCTGCCTGGGTGGGGGAACTCTTCCCCCTCCCCAGCTTCCTCGCGCGCCACTCCACCCAAATCCAGATCAGAACGGGCAAAACCGCCTGGAAAAAGGTGGCGCTGGTGGGGTAGGTTTTGATCACAGACAGCTCCACATCCAAGAGGGTACTGATGAACCACTGGGAACCGGGGATCACCCCCAAGGCCAGGGGAGTAACCAGGAAGCGGTAGTCAGCGAAGCCGAAGGAGTAGGCCAGAGAGCGGCTGGCCGCCAGCAGGCAGGCGGCCATCTTTACGAAACTGCCTATGGCGAAGGTCACACCGATAATGGCCTCCAGCCGGGTCAGGAAGGTGGAGATGTTGATCCGGGCCACCGCCGCCCAGACGGGGAAGTAAAACTGGGCATAGCGCTCTGCCCCCACGACAGCCAAACTGGTGCTGGCCATCACCAGCAGGATCAGGGACGCGGCCACAAAGCCGGGGAGGAAGACTCTGTAGGGGGACTTCTTGCTGCGAAAGCAGTCAAAGACCCAAAAGAGCACCACAACCTCCAGGAAGGGGAACTCCAAGAGCTGGAAAGCACCCAGCCAAACGGGTTTCACCCCGTTATACATCACCGGCTGGAACTCCCCGAGCTCCACTTGGCTCAGGAGCATGAGAAAAGTGACGAAGAGGACGTTGAAAACCACCTTGCTCATTATCGCCGCAAAGCGGGCCAAAACCTCCACCCCTTCCTTGGCGGCCCAGAGCATGAGCAGGGCAAACAGTGTAGCGGTGACCACCTGCGGCGTGGTGGGCAGCGCAACGGCCTGGATGAAGTTGGTCACATCACTCACCACATAGCAGGCCAGCCGCCAAGCATAACCGGCATAGGCAAAGGCCAAGGCCCGCGACGGCCACTTGCCCAAAAGCTGTTCCAAGCCGCAGGCCAGGGAGGCGCCCCCCATCAGGCTGCGCACCCGGGCCATAAGCAAGATCATGGGGATGGCCAGGACGGTGGCCAAGAGAAAAGCCAGCCAGATGTCGGGACCAGCCACGCCCCCCAGGGCGAAGACCAGGGTGTTGCCCACCACAAACAGCATCACCAGCACCAGGCCCTGATGGTCAGGCACCAGCTCCTTCACTTGCCCCCGCCTCCCTCCCACAGCCGTTTGATCAGCCTGGTCACAAACCCCACAGGTTCAGGCACTTTCAGGTCGCTATCCCTAAGCAGCAGGGCAGCCAGCACTGCCCCGGCGGCGATGAGCACCAGGTAGAGCAAAACCTTCTGCCAGGGACGCTCCGCCCACAGCCAGATCTCCAGGGCCGCCACCGCGGCGTAGGCTAAGATCACGACGACCACCACGCCTATTCCCTCACCAGCAGCGGCTCAGAGGAGGTCCCGGTGAAGACTATCTTGCACTGAACGTCCAGCTCCACTTGGAGATCCCGCAGCTGGGCGTCCCAGTCCTCCCCCAAGCGGCGCCACACCTCTGGCTTTTTGCGCCTAAACAGCTGACCGAAACCTAGGATATCCGCGTTGTACTCCCTCTGGATTTTCCAAAGGAACCCCCGCACTTCCCGGGTAACAAAGGTGGCCAGCTGCGCCTCCACGCTTCTGACCAGTTTTTCGTCGCGGAAGCTGAGGGGAGCTGCCCCGATCTCCTCCACCCCCAACTCCAGGGTCAGGGAAATGGCCACGGCAATACTGCCATCCTTTCTCACCAGGGGCTTCAGCTCCACACGGTTCCCCACCAGCTCATAGGTGATGGGGAAATAGCCGTGATCGGTCACCTTGGTGTCCACCACGTAATAGCTCCGCTGGTCAAGACCCTTCAGCAGGCAGAGTATGTCGCTTTCCTGCCCGTCCAGCCAGCCCACCATGCGGTCCCGTTTGAACACCGCGGTCCCCTCCACGATGGGCACCAGCTCACCCCGTTGGTGGACCAGCTTCACCGTGGGCAGTATGGCCGCCACCCCTTCCGCGGCAAAGGCCTGATTGAGCTGCCACACCTGCAGGGGAAGGAAACCGGAGATAGCGTCCTGCATGAGCACGATGGAGTTGAGATGTTCGCTCACGGAATTGGCCACCGGCGGTTTGCTTTTGAACACCTCTTCCGCTGTGCACTCCTTGGTGATGAACACCCACACCGTGCTGCGCAGGTGGCGGCTGCGGACAATGTGCTCCATGGCAGGGATGATACCTTCCTGGGCCACTTGTTCAGAAATCAAAAAGACGTAAGCATGCGACCAGAAGGTCCTCAGGCCCGCCGGGTTAGACAAGGCCCGGGCTGCGGTGGCTGCGCTCTGGCTCTTGGTGGAGAGCACTTTGGGTTCCACCATGGTCTGCTGCCCACCTCCGCTGGTCTTGGCCATCTCCAAAACCACCACAACCTCCGGTTTTACCTGATCCACGCCCAGGCCGAAGACAAACTCCAAGGACTCGATTTCCATGTAATCCCAGCACCCCGTAAGGAGCAGGGACACAAGGAGCAGGCTGAGCATGGGGAAAAGGCGCCGCCTCATGAGCCCCGGCCTCCCCGCCCCTGCAGGCGCTGGCGGTCTTTGGAGGCCAGATACCTGGGGCGCAGGGTCATCTGCCACCAGGGCACCCGCAGCAGGGTATCTTTGATGTCTTGGGGAACCAGCGTGGTCATGGTGGAAAGGTAAGGTACCCCGAAGGATTCCATGGAGGAGAGGAGCAGCACCACTGCGATCACTCCCAAAACATAGCCATAGAGGCCCAAGACCGAGGCCAGCACAACAAAGAGCAGCCGGAAGAGCACGGCAATGTCATTCAGCCAGGGGTTAACAAAGCCGGCCACGCCCGTGAGGCCCACCACGATGATCATGGGGGCGCTGACCAAGCTGGCACTTACGGCGGCTTCGCCTAAGACAATGGCCCCCACGATGCTCACCGCCTGCCCGATGGGCCGGGGCAGGCGCACACCCCCTTCCCGGAGGATCTCGAAAACCAAACCCATGATGATCACTTCCACAATGCCCGGGAAGGGCACATTTTTCCGGGCCGCGGAGATGCTCACCACCAAGTTGGTGGGAATGAGCTGGGGATGATAGCTGATCAGGGCGATGTAGATCGCGGGGGTGCTGGTGGTGATGAAGAAGCTGATGTAGCGGATCAGCCGGTGAAAGCTGGCCACCATCCAGTGGTTGTAGTAGTCTTCGTTGGCCTGAAAGGCCTCCACCAAAAGGTAGGGCATGGTTAGCGCGAAGGGCGAGCCGTCCACCAGCACCGCCACCCGCCCCTCCAGGATCTTGGCCGCGGCCGCATCGGGCCGCTCCGTGTGGCCGATTGTGGGAAAGGGGGAATAGGGCGCATCCCTGATGTATTCCTGGATGTAGCCGGAATCCAACACGGCGTCGATTGTAATCTCCTCAATGCGCCGCTGCACTTCATCCACCAAATCCAGGGAGGTGACATTGTCCAGGTACAAAATGGCCACCCTGGTTTTGGTCTGCTCACCCACCTGCACGAATCTGGTTTTGAAGTTGGGACTGGCGATCTGCAGGCGCACTAAACTGATGTTCACCCCCAGGTCTTCGCTGAAGCCCAGGCGGGGTCCCCGCACCACACTTTCTGAAGGGGGCTCCGTTACCGTCCGTTTGGCCCAGCCCTGGGCATCCACCACCAGACCCAGGGGACAGCCATCCACGAGGAGCACGCCCACCCCGCCCATGATCTTGTCGCCAATCTGGCTGTAGCCGGTGATGCACTCGGAACTGTCCGCCTCAATCACCTGTTCCGCGAGGTACCTGGCCAGTTCCTCACCCCGCAGCCCCTTGGGAAGCTCCGCTTTGAGCAGGGGTCGGAGCACAAACTGGCTCAAGTACTCGTGTTTCACCATGTTATCCGCGTAGACCAGCACGCAGTCCCGGGGCTTGGGCCCGCTGGTCTTGATGCGCCGGTAGACAATGGTCTCGTCACTGGCGAAGAGATCTGTCTGCAGCCAGTGCAGGTTGGTCTCCAGGGACGAACTGAGGCGGTCCAGGCCCCTGGGATCTGGTCCCTTTTTTTTCGTGCGCTGCCAGAAGAACATGCCTGCTCCCTCCCGCTCTCCCTAGTATATCCACTGCACCCCAGGTTGTATGAGCACAGCTCCAGGCGAGCTAGGAGGGAGCTAGCAAACCCACCATTTTCCCGCGCCGCGGCGCAGGATTTCCCTGCCCCGTGCGGAACATTATTAAAAAGCACAAGGGGGATTGCTCATGAACACCATGTTCGAAAGCGGTCAGTTCTTTGTCCGGATCCAAAACAAAAGCGGAAGGCTGAAAATCACCATCTGGAACAACAGGGGTGATAAGATCTTCAGCGATATTTTAGGCCCCGAACCCGCGATCCAGTTTTGGCAAGCCGTAGAATCCCTCACCAGCAGCGCCGTGGCGGAGGAAATCAGGGAAAAGGCCCTGGCGGCCCGCACATAGCAGCACAAAAAAAGGCGTCCTTCAGCTCATGCCAAGGACGCCTCTTCATTTCCTGCTTGGTTTAGGCAGAACCGGGGATCATCTCCAGCCGCTTGAGGGCACCGTAAATCGCGGTCAAAATCGAGGCCACGGAAGCCGCCTCCAGCTCTTCCGTGCGGGCGAAGGCATCGCCCTTAAAGGACGTGGTGTAGCGGGGCGGCAGCTCATTGAGGACCTCCGCCATTAAGCGGCTGAGCTCCTCTCTCCCCAGGGCCAGTTTCTCCCTGGTCAAAACCTCCCCCAGGGCACCCAGGACCATGGCCTCCGTGCAGTTCTGCATGGGGGCCCGCTCATGCCCGTGGCGGGGGTTGTGCCGCACCACAAAGACGGCATGCTCGGCGGCGGCCATCACCTCCGCCCGCGCCTTTGCCCCCAAGTCCTCCAGGGTCCAAGGCTCTTTGCTGATGCCCGGCAGCAGGGGTACATACTGGGGTTTGAGCTGGTTGAGCAGCAGGCACTGCATATCTTCCCGGCACATCTGGCAGGTGCACCCTTCTGTCCTTGCGGCCAAAACCTGCTCCACGGCCTCTTGGGCTGCAGCCTCCATGCGGTTGTAAAGAGCATAATCGCTTGTACTGATCTTCATGGACATTCCTCCTAGCCCCGGCGCTTACAGGCAACCATCAGGCAGGTTTCCCCACCGGCGTAGGGTTCCAGGGCGAAGCTGCCGTAGACCCCTGCCACTTCAAAGCCAGCCTGAACCACTAGGTCCGCCATATGCTCAGGCTGAACCACCGCTTCCCTGCTGGCAAACACCGTAACCTGCGCCGGTTTCGGTTCTTTGGGTAGGATATAGTTGATCTGGTTGAGAAGTCTCAGGTCCCTCGCCAGCCCCTTGATCTGCACCACGCTCACCAGGAGCTCTTCCGTGAAGGGGTGGATGCCCTGCAGGGCCAGGGAAGGAACTCCCTCACCCACTTCCACAGCGCCCGCCAGAAAGTCAAAGGCCAGCCAGCCACCTTCCCGAAGGTGCTGGCTGCACCTTTGGAACACCGCGAGGCGGTCAGCATCGCTGTGCATGTAGATCAGGGAACAGTAGGGGATGAGGATGGTGTCAAAGGGCTGCCCGAAGGAAAACCCGCGCATATCCCCCAAAACCAGTTCCACCTGGCCAGCCCTTTCCCCCAGCCTCCGCCTGGCCCGCTCCAGCATGGCCGGGGCAAGGTCTAAACCGGCTACCTCCAGCCCTGCATCCAGCAGCTGCGGCAGGAGCCGCCCCGAACCGCAGGCCAGATCCAAGACCCGGCCGCCCCGCTCCTTGGCGAACTCTACATAGAATTCATCGCCGCCCACCTGCAGGTTGAGCAGATCGTAAAGCTCTGCCTGGGCGTAGGGGTCGGCGATCTGGGCCCTCCCCTTTGCCAGGAGCTCTCTGGCTAAACCGAAATAATCGTCCATAGGTCCTTCCAACCGCCTCAGCGTTTTGTGTCGATAAAAGCCCCTTCCGGGCTAGGCCGGGAAAAATAGGCGCGCTGGGACTGCCGGCCATCTTGAATCTTCCGGGTCTGTTCCCGCAGCTGAGCCAGGCTCTTTTGGAACACTTCCTCCAGGCGGGCATTTTGCTCTTGAATCTGCAGCAGTTCCGCCCGGAGCGCCTCTTTGTGGGCCTCCGCGGCCTTGGCGATCCCCTGGGCCAGCTCCCGGTCGAGCTGGTCGATGCTCGCCATGAGTCCCTCCCGCTCCGCCAAAAGCTGGAGCACCCGCTCATGGGCGTGGTCATCCTGGACCAGCTCTTCCGGGGTAAAGGCCAGGGCCTGATCGGTGAGCTCCTTGAGCTGCCGCAGCAGAGCTAGTTTCCGTTCGTAAAGTTCCTTTGCCACTTAGATCATCCCTGCATGGCCAGGAGCTGCTGGTAGAGCCAGTCACTTTGGGCATAGAGCTGGCCTAGAGCTTTTTCCATGGCCGTAAACTTTCTCCACTGTGCTTCCTCGAAGCGCCGCAGGCGCTCTTCCATGGCCTCCAGGCGGGATTCATATTCCCGGATGCGGTTGCCTAAATAGCTCTGGTCGTAGGGAATGGTGGCTTTGCCTGCGGTGTCGGTGATGCGCTGCATCCCCCGATCCAAAACTTCCGTGAGCCTGCGGGCTATACCCGCGGTCTTCCCTTCGCCACCCTGCTGAGTGAAGAGCTCCCGCACAGCATCGGGATCTTCCGTGAGGGCGCTCCTGAGCTTGTTTTCATCGAGATAGAGGCGCCCGTATTCATACCAGGCCCCGGTGGTGATGCCCATCTGCCTAAGGCTCACTGCGCCACCTGACCGCTCCACCGCGGCACCAAGGGCCATGCGCATCTCGCTCAAGATCGAGCTGAGCAGGGAATCGGAACGCAAGAGGCCGCTTTTGGCCTTCTCTTCCCAGAGCTCGATCTCCTTGTCCGACATGGCATCCTTTTGCTCCTGGGTCAGGGGCGGAAAGTCGCGGTACACTTCCTCCCGCAGCAGCCGGTTCAGCTCACCCACCAGTTCGTTGTAGAGGTTCACAAACTCTTTGACCTTCTCCACCACCGAGTCCACATCCGGCTTGACCTCAACAGTGACCGCGGCACCTGCTTCCGCGTTGAGCAGGTTTACCGTAATGCCGTTGAACTGGAAGGTGTTGCTTCCGTAGGTCGCCTCGATGCCGTTGATCACTACTTCGGCATCGGAGCCGCGGACAGCCTGGCCCTCCACGGTCCAGACACCGACCATGGGGGGCTCTCCGTCTTCACCGGGTACTTGGGCCAGCGCCCCCAGCTCCCCGCCGAAGAGCTCGGTAAAGGCCTGATCCACATAGATCGCAGCGTCCTGACCGGTGGCGGTGGTGGTGAAAGAGATCTGGCCGTCGTGGGCAAAGGCGTTGATGCCCACTTGGGCCTTGTTGATCTTGGCCGCGATCTGCTCCAGGCCATCGCCATCCTCAATCGTGATGGTGGCCAGCTTCTCCGGGGAAGTCCCGATAACAAAGGAAAAGCCCCCAGGCAGATCTTCCGGCAGCTCGCTGACCTGCCGCGCTGCGGAAGCCAGCTTCTTTACCACGATCTCCCAGGTCCCCTCGGTCGCTGCGCCGGAAGCAGTGGCGGTGAGCAGATCCGGGCGCGAAGAAGCGGCGCTTTTCTTGAGGAACGTCCCCTCCAGCGTCAGATCGAAGACCAAGTTCCGAAAGCGCAGCAGTTTGCTGTTGACCTCCCGGTAGGCATCGCGCTTCCACTCGGTCTTTACTTTTTGCTGGTAGACCCGATCCAGGGGAATGCGCTGCGCCCTCACCAAATCGCTGACAATCTGTTCTATATCCAATCCTGAATTCAATCCAGAGATCCTCATCTTGCCACCTCATCCCTAAGGTACTCCACCTTAACTATCGGCATCCCAACCAAACACCTTTAACCAAGCACCCCGAAACTTCCCAAGCAAAAAAAGCCACCTCACCCACACATTTTCTTCGCCCCCGCTCTGCTTCCTGCATCAGGCCCTCTACCTCCTGTTTCCCGCCTCCGATCTGGGCCGCTTCGCATCTTCCTTCCAGCTTCCTGCCTCTTGAAACTCGAAATAGTTTGACAGCCGCTTGCGCCTGTGGTATGCTGAAGTCGGTTAGGCGATTAAATGAAGCGAACACGTAAGGCCTCGAGTTCCAACCTGAAGTTGAGCAAGGGCTGCAAGATGTTTGCGTAGTTTAAGCCTTGCCCAGCATTAAATTTTCAGGAGGCCTCTGCATGACTGGTAGAGTAAAATGGTTTAGCGCGGAAAAGGGCTATGGTTTCATCGAATGTGAAGACGGCGAAGACGTATTCGTACACTTCACAGCCATCCAAGGCAGCGGGTTCAGAACCCTCAACGAAGGCGAAGAAGTAAGCTTCGAAATCGTCCAGGGCGACCGCGGTCCGCAAGCAGCTAACGTAGTTCGCCTGTAGTTCGTAACCTAGGTAAAAAGGGGCTGTTGCAGAATGAACGTTGATTCGTTCATCCTGCACGGCCCTTTTTTGTCTAATAACGAGAATACGGGCTCGCGAAGGAGCCCGTACCCTGGTATAATTTAGTTATGCAAACAAAACTATACACCAAAGATTATACCGTGCTTTGCTCTGGTTATCAACTACGT